>NZ_JBFAYB010000052.1:0-61290 GCF_040681075.1 Streptomyces sp. NPDC051907
GCCATGGCGCGGCGCCGGGGCACGGAGCCCGCGCTGAGCCGGTACGCGGTGGACCAGCTCGCCCACACGGTCGTCCTGGATGGCGGGAGGCGGGTCTTCTGCGGGTGGGGGTCATGTACTGCTCCTGACGAGGGGGGCGGGTCGTGCGGGCGGCGGAGTCTGCCTTCAGGTCGTGCAGGTGGGCGGCAGAGGCGCTTGCGGGGTCGCGCCCGTGGGCGCCCCGCGCGGGTGGGCGCGGGGCGCTGCGGGGATGGGTGCGACCGGAGGTGGAGCGGGGCTCTGACCGGGTGCGGAGCCCCGCAGGGGTCAGGGGGTTGAACCCCGCTGAGGTCAGGCCGCCGAGCGGCGCCACCGCTGGTTGTCGCCGGCGTTGCAGGTCCACTGGACGAGCGCCGTGCCGTCGGCGGTGGACTGGTTGACGACGTCGAGGCACTTGCCGCTGTGCCGAGCGACGAGCTGCACGGCCGTGCCCGACCTGGTCACGCTCCACCGCTGGTCCGCGGCGCCGCCGTCGCAGGTGTACTGGACGACGGCGGCCCCGTCGTCCCTGGAGGCGTCGCGGACGCCGAGACACTTGCCGCTGTGGCGCAGCACGATCCGTACCGTGCCGTCGCCGTTCTTCATCAGCCAGAACTGCTGGTTGACGGCATTCGCGCCGCAGGACCACTGGATCATGGCGGCGCCGTCGGCGCTGGACCGGTCGGCCGCGTCGGCGCACTTCCCGCTGTGCTGGGCGGTCAGGGTCTCCCAGCTGCCGAGCCCCTTCACGGCGCCGGTCGCGGTGTCGATGGAGACCTGCGGGAAGAAGTCCATGGTCATCGTGGTCTTGGTGGGGAACTTCAACGGCAGCCAGACGTACTGGGAGTCGTTGACCATGCCGCCCATGGAGTTGCCCCAGCGGTCGCCCATGTACAGATAGGAGGTCCCCGACGTGCCCTGGACGGGCAGGACGTACGCGGTCTGGGAGCCGTACGCCGTGGAGTCGCCGATGTCCTTCGTCTCGCTCCAGGCGCCCGTGATGCTGGTGGCCGTGCCGTACTTCTGCTGGTTCGGGGCCCAGCCGGTGGCGCCGGAGGTCAGCAGGAAGTAGACGCCGTTGCGCTTGAACATGGCCGGCGCCTCGCGCCACTGGCCCGCCCACAGCTTCTGGACCTGCGACTGCACGGCGGTGTAGTCCGCGGTCAGCCGGTAGACGTGCAGATCGGCGTTCTCGTTGGCGGCCGAGATCATATAGCCGGCGCCGTCGGTGTCGACGAACGTGGTGATGTCACGGGACATATGGCCGAGCGGGCGGAAGCTGCCGCGCCAGGTGTAGTCGCCGTCCACCGTGGAGGAGACGGCGACCGCGGCCCGCGCCTCGCCGTAGTCGGTGGCGTTCTCCTTGTGCATCCACATCACGAACTGGCCGGTCGCGCTGTTGTACACGACCTTGGGCCGCTCGATGTTGGCGGACCTCAGCTCCGGGTCGCTGGCCTGGGTGAGGACGTGATTGCGGAACTCCCATTTCCTGAGGTCGGTGGAGCGGTAGGCGGAGACGTACCGGAAGCTGTTGTCGCTGTTCCGGTTCTCGCCGAACCAGTAGTAGTACTGGCCGACCTTGACGACTCCGCCGCCGTGGGCGTGCACGGGATCGCCGTTCGGATCGGTGAACCGCGTGGGGTTGGGGGCGGTCTGGGGGGCCGCCTGGGCGGTGCCCGAGGCGGTGAGGAGAGACAGCAGGAGGGCGGCTAGAACGGCGATGGCCATCGCCGCCGTCGAAGGCGTGCGTCGCATGATCGCGTACCTCTGGGTGTGCGGGTGGACAGGACGGGACGGGACGGGGCCGCGCGTCGGCGCGGGCAGGAGGGGCGGAGGGCAGGCGGAAGGGACGGAATCGAGCCGAGCGAAAGCACGTGCATGAGCAAAGAGGCGGGAGCGGCCGGGAGTTGGCCGCGAAGGGCCGGCGCATCCGGCCATGCCGGGTTGCATACAGCGGGAGACGCGGCCCGAGGGCGGGGCCCTGGGCGGGTGGGGGGTTGTACGACCGCCGTGTGTTACATCGATGGGTCGCCCTTCCATGTTCGCGTTAACACAAGCGGTTTGGGGGAGAGTTTGAGAGCGGCGCCCGGACCTGTCAAGGACTTGTGCAGGAACGTCCGCCTGATTGACCGACCGATTTGTTTACGCCAACATGCCGAGCACAACGAGCTGTTGTCTCCCAGCGTCCAGGGATCTCTCGCAGCGTCCGGGGATCTGGGGCCCCAGCGAAAGGTCGGCGCATGGCGACGGAGAACAGGAGCAGGACGCCGCGTTCGCGGCCGAGGCGCCAGTGGCCCTCCATGGCGGACGTCGCGGCGATGGCGGGCGTCTCCGCGCAGACCGTCTCCCGGGTGGCCAACAACCGGGAGAACGTCGACGCGGCCACCCGCGAGAAGGTGCTGTCCGCGATGCAGAACCTCGGCTACCGCCCCAACACGGCGGCCCGCGCGCTGGTGACCGGCAGGTTCGGCGCCCTCGGCGTGGTCAGCTTCGACGTCGGAGCCCACGGCAACGCCAGAACGCTCGCCGCGATCGCCGACGCCGCGCGCGAGGCCGACTTCTCCGTGAACTTCATGGGCGTACGGGCGCAGACCGAGGCCGCCGTACGGCAGGCGTTCCAGCATCTGATGCTGCAGTCCGTCGACGGCATCGTGCTCGTCGAGTCGCAGATGCTCGACACCCCGTCGCTACGCCTGCCGCCCGCCATGCCGGTGGTCGTCGCGGACGGCGACACCGGCCACCGCTACCCCCACGTCGACTTCGACCAGGCCCACGGCGCCCAGAGCGTGGTCGCCCATCTCCTCGCCCTCGGCCACCGCACGGTCTGGCATGTGGCTGGCCCCCGCGACTCCTTCGCGGCGCGCCGCCGCGCCGAGTCCTGGCAGCGCACCCTCTCCGACGCCGGCGCCCCGGTCCCCGGTGTGCTGCACGGGGACTGGACCGCGGAGTCGGGGTACCGCGCCGGGCGGAAGCTGGCCGAACGGCCCGAGGCGACCGCGGTGTTCGCCGCCAACGACCAGATGGCGCTCGGGCTGATGCTGGCGCTGCACGAAGCGGGGCGCGCCGTGCCGGGCGACGTCAGCGTGGCCGGTTTCGACGACGTCCTGGAAGCCGCGTACTTCCAGCCGCCGTTGACCACCGTGCGCCAGGACTTCGACGTGGTGGGGCGGCACTGCGTCACCCTGCTGCTCGACCAGATCGAGGGCAGGGCGCAGGGTCCGCGCCGCATGGCGGTGGAGCCCGCCCTCGTCGTCCGCGCCAGTACGGGACCTCCTCCGCCGGGGCGCTCGGCTTGAGCGCCGCGGAGAGGTGAGCCGGCGTTGACGGTGCCGGCGTGCGGCTGAGCCGGCGCCGACGGCCGAGCCGGCCGTTCGGCCAAGCTGGTGCGCGCGCGTCCAAGCTGGTGGGCGCGGCCGAGTCGTGGGCGCGTCCAAGCCGGTGTGCGCGTCCAAGCCGGTAGGCGCGGCTGGGGCCGCGCTGCGAGCAGTTCCACCGGCGCTCGCACCGGACCTACGGCGGGGGCACGCGCCCCGCCCGCCCGGCTGCGGGACGCACCGACGCCGTGGCGGCGAGGCCGGAGCCACCGCCGGGGCCTACCGGCGCGTCCGGCCCGGACGCCCTCGCCTCTCGGCCGTGGACCACCCGGCCGGGGCGCCCGTCGCGGCGAGCAGGCTCTCGACTGCGACGACCATGCCGTCGACGACATCCGAGGGCTGTACGTCCGAGAGCTGTACATCCGAGGGCTGTACGTCGGAGGGCTGTACGTCGGAAAGCTGCGGGGCGCCCGTCCGCGCGGCAGCAGGAGGGCGGCCGAGCGAGGGACCGTGTCGGCGGAGCCCGCCGCCTCCGCAGGCGCGCCCGTCCACGCCGTGCGCGCCGTGGACCCTGCCGACGCCGACGGCCGAGGCGGCGCTGCCGTTCGAGGACGCCCCGACAATCCAGCCAACCGCGTTCGTCGCCGGAACCCGACCCTGCGGTGCGCGCACCCCCTCCCCCGCCGAGGCTCACTCCCCAGCCGACGCCTCCAGCGGGCCCGCGGCCGTGCTGTCGCGGACGACCAGGCGGGTCGGCACCAGCGTCGTGCCGCCCTTGACGGTCTCGCCGTGCAGCTCCCGCAGGACGGCGTCGACGCACAGCTCCCCCACCTTGGCGAAGTCCTGGTGGACCGTGGTCAGGGGCGGGATGAACGAGGAGGCCTCGCCGATGTCGTCGAAGCCGACGACGCTGATCTCCTGCGGCACGCGTCTGCCGCGTTCGTGCAGCGCTCGCAGCACGCCCAGGGCCATCTGGTCGTTCGCGACGAACACCGCCGTGCAGTCGGGCTCCTCCGCCAGCCGCAGGCCCGCCCGGTAGCCGGCCTCGGGGGTCCAGTCGCCCCGCAGCGGCGGCGGCACATCGCGCCCCGCCTCCCGCAGGGCCGCCTCCCAGGCGGCCTCGCGGCGGCCGGCCGCGAAGGACTCCTCGGGGCCGGCCAGGTGCCAGACGGTGCGGTGGCCGAGGTCCAGCAGATGCCGTACGGCCGTCCGCGCGCCCTGATGCTGGTCGGTGTCCACGACATGGAACCGGTCGCCGGCGTCGGAGTCCACGACGACGACCTTCACATGGGGCGGCAGCGTCAGCGACGCCGTGTCCAGCAGGTGCACCTCCATGATCAGCACGACGGCGTCCACCGCGAGTTCGTCCAGGCGTGTGAAGGCGCCCCTGACGTCGTCCTGGGTCGGGGCGTCGAGCGGGATGAGCGTGACCGCGTAGCCGGCGCGGGACGCGCAGTACGCGATGGCCTCCAGGGTCCGGACGTTGCCGGTGCTGGACAGGCTCATCGTGATGACGCCGATGGTCCGGAAGGAGCCCGACTTGAGGGCGCGGGCGGCGCTGTTCGGCCGGTAGCCGAGCTCCCGCATGGCCTCGAGCACCTTATGCCGGGTGCTCTCGACGACGTTGGGCTCTCCGTTGGAGACCCGGGAGACCGTCTGCGAGGAGACGCCGGCGACCCGCGCGACGTCCGCCATCGAGACGCGGCGCTGCCGCCCCTTCGCGGTGCGCCGGCGCCCGCCGCCGGCCGTATCCCCGAGAGCGGCCGTGTCCTTGTCCGTCACCGAAATTCCCTTCCGTTCACCGCGGCACCGTGCTTGACGCCCCCCAGTGGGAATGTCACCATCACGCTACCGATGATTACGTAAACATTCCTCATCGGGCCAGCCTCGTCCCGGCCGCCGAAGGACCGAAGGCTCTTCTGACTCCCTCTCCAGACCGGTCGGTCACCGACACAAGGAACCAGCCATGACGCTCCTGTCGACGCCCGCGGAGGCAGCATCGCCACCCCGTCCACGCGCCCGCCCGCGCGCACGATTCCGCCTCCGCAAGCAGGCCCTCGTCGGCTGGGGGTTCGCCGGTCCGTTCGTCGCCGTCTTCGCGCTCGTCTTCCTCGCGCCGATCGGCTACGCCCTCTACCTCAGCCTCTTCCGGGACCGGCTGATCGGCGGGAACACCTTCGTGGGCCTGGACAACTACCGCCAGGCGCTGAGCGATCCGCAGTTCTGGGAGGGGCTGACCAGGGTCGGGCTGTTCCTGGCCGTGCAGGTGCCCGTGATGCTGGGCATCGCGCTGCTGGCCGCGCTCGCGATCGACAGCGGCAGGCTGTACGGCAAGGCCTTCTTCCGTATCGCGATCTTCCTGCCGTACGCCGTGCCCGCCGTGGTCGCCAGCCTCATGTGGGGCTTCATGTACGGCACCCGGTTCGGCCTGGTGGGCAATATCAACGACGCGTTCGGCGTCTCACTGCCCGACCCGCTCTCCCCCTCGCTCGTGCTGGCCTCCATCGGCAACATCGTGACCTGGGAGTTCGTCGGCTACAACATGCTGATCTTCTACTCGGCGCTCAGGGTCGTCCCACGGTCCCTGTACGAGGCGGCCGCGATCGACGGCGCCGGCGAGTGGCGGGTGGTGACCTCGGTCAAGCTGCCGGCCATCCGCAGCGCCCTGGTCATCGCGACGATCTTCTCGATCATCGGCAGCTTCCAGCTCTTCAACGAGCCGAGCATCCTGCAGAAGCTCGCCCCCAACTCGATCACCAGCGACTTCACACCCAACCTGTACACCTACTCGCTGTCCTTCTCCGGCCAGCAGCACAACTACGCGGCGACCGTGGCGATCGTGATGGGCGTCATCACCGCGATCATCGCCTACACGGTCCAGCTGCGCGGCATGCGGAAGGGCTGAGCCATGAGCTCGTACGTCTCCAGCACTCTCTCGAACTCCTCCGACCCCACCGAACCCACCGAACCCACCGAACCCCGTGACCCGTCGGGTCCCGCGGAGCCGGCCGGCGCCCGCCGCGCGGCCCGTCCGCCCGCCCGGCGCCGCCGCGGCCGCCGTCCGCCGCACACGCCGCTCAACCCGCGGCCCAGCATCCCGCTGACTCTCGTGACCGGGCTGGTCCTCCTCTACACGCTGCTCCCGCTCGCCTGGCTCCTCGTCAACGCGACGAAGGACCAGCAGGGGCTGCTCGACTCCTTCGGCCTGTGGTTCGCCGAGGACTTCGACCTCTGGGGCAACATCTCGCGCACGCTCTCCTACGACGACGGCGTCTTCGTGCGCTGGCTGACGAACACCCTGCTGTACGTCGTCGCGGGAGCGGGCGGCGCCACCGTCCTGTCGGTCCTCGGCGGGTACGCGCTGGCGAAGTACGAATTCCCGGGCCGCCGGGCGGTGTTCGCGGTCGTCATCGGGGCGGTGGCCGTGCCGGGCACCGCGCTGGCGGTGCCGACGTTCCTGATGTTCAGCAACATGGGGCTGACCAACACCCCGTGGGCCGTCATCGTCCCCTCGCTCATCTCCCCCTTCGGGCTCTATCTGATGTGGGTGTTCGCCGCCGAGGCCGTGCCCAGCGAACTCCTCGAAGCGGCCCGTATCGACGGCTCCGGAGAGCTGCGCACCTTCTTCCGCATCGCCCTGCCGCTGCTGATGCCGGGCACGGTCACCGTGCTGCTGTTCTCCATGGTCGCGACCTGGAACAACTACTTCCTGCCACTGATCATGATCAAGGACCCGGACTGGTACCCGCTCACGCTCGGGCTCAACGCCTGGAACGCACAGGCGCAGACGGCCGGCGGCGAGGCCGTGTTCGACCTCGTCATCACCGGCTCGCTCCTCACGATCGCGCCGATCATCGCGATCTTCCTGCTGCTCCAGCGGTACTGGCAGTCCGGCCTGGCCGCGGGCAGCGTCAAGGAATGACCCAGGCCCCGCCCTCCGCCTCCTCCCTCTCCAACCCCTCCCGCCTCCTCGCCCTCTTCGACGTCTTTGCCCTCGCCCCTTCCCGCACACCGAACCAGGAGCACCACGCATGAGAACGAACAGCACCCGCCGGCTTCTCGGCGCCGTCGCCACGGCCTGTGTGATGGCCCTCGGCGCGACCGCCTGCGGCTCGTCCGACTCGGCCGACGACGGCGGCAACGCGAAGGACGTCAAGTCCGCGCTGGAGAAGGGCGGCAAGGTGACGGTGTGGGCCTGGGAGCCCACCCTGAAGAAGGCGGCCGCCGACTTCGAGAAGAAGTACCCGAAGGTCGACGTCGAGCTCGTCAACGCCGGCACCGGCGACAAGCAGTACACCGCCCTGCAGAACGCCGTCGCCGCCGGGTCCGGGGCGCCGGACGTGGCGCAGGTGGAGTACTACGCACTCGGCCAGTTCGCCATCGCCAAGTCCGTGGAGAACCTGGCCGGCTACGGCGCGGCCTCCTACGACAAGACGTTCACCAACGGTCCGTGGAACGCGGTGAAGTACGACAAGTCGATCTACGCGCTGCCAATGGACTCCGGCCCCATGGCGCTGTTCTACAACAAGAAGGTCTTCGACCGGCACGGCATCGAGATCCCGACGACCTGGGACGAGTACGTCGAGGCGGCGCGCGCCCTGCACAAGGCCGACCCCAAGATCTTCATCACCAACGACACGGGCGACGCGGGCGCCACCACCAGCCTCATCTGGCAGGCCGGGGGCCGCCCCTACAAGACCGAGGGCACCACCGTCTCGATCGGCTTCGAGGACAGCGGCGCCAAGGCCTATACGGACACCTGGCAGAAGCTGCTCGACGAGGACCTCCTCGCGCCGGTCAGCTCCTGGAGCGACGAGTGGTACAAGGGCCTGGCCGACGGCAGCATCGCCACGCTGTCCATCGGGGCGTGGATGCCCGCCAACTTCACCTCGGGCGTCGCCTCCGCGTCCGGCGACTGGCGGGTGGCCCCGCTCCCGCAGTGGACGAAGGGCGCCAAGGCCAGCGCCGAGAACGGCGGCAGCTCGCTCGCCGTGCCGAAGGGCGCCAAGAACAAGGAGCTGGCCTACGCCTTCATCGAGTACGCCACCACCGGCGCCGGCGCGTCGGCCCGCGTCGCCGAGGGCGCCTTCCCCGCCACGAAGGCGGACCTGGAGTCGAAGGCGTTCCAGGAGGCCGCGTTCCCGTACTTCGGCGGCCAGCAGGCCAACAAGATCTTCGCGGACTCGGCCGCCAACGTCGGCGCCGGCTGGTCGTACCTGCCCTACCAGGTGTACGCGAACTCCGTGTTCAACGACACCGTGGGCAAGGCGTACGTCTCCTCGACCCCGCTGAGCAAGGGTCTGGAGAACTGGCGGAAGGCGAGCGCCAAGTACGGGGCGGACCAGGGCTTCACCGTCGACGAGCAGTCCCCCTAGTCAGGAGGTCAGGCTGGTCAGGAGGGTCAGGAGACGTTCACGGCAGCTGTTCGAGGCGGTCGAGGAAGACCCGCTGGCCGGACACCAGCTTCTCCCTGGCCGCCTCGACGGCGAACCACTCGGCCCGGTCGATCTCGGGGAACTCCTGCATACGGCCCGAGCCCCGCGGCCACTCCATGGCGAACGTGCCGGGGGTCACGAGGGCGGTGTCGAGGTCGGCTTCGAGCGCCCAGCACAGAACGACCTTGCCGTTCGCCTGGCGGGCGTCGCCGAGCGGCAGCCAGGCGCCGTCGGGCGGCGGCAGGCCGAGCTCCTCCTCGAACTCCCGGCGCGCGGCGGCCATCGGCTCTTCCTCCGCGGTGTACTCGCCCTTGGGCACGGACCAGGCCGCCGCGTCCTTGGACTGCCAGAACGGCCCGCCCATATGGCCGATGAGGACCTCTGTCACGGGGCCTCGCCTGCGGAACAGCAGCAGGCCCGCGCTCTGCTTCGTCGCCATGGGTCGAGTCTGCCCGGTCGCGGGCTCAGGGGCAGCGGATGACCTGGCCGGCGTAGGAGAGATTGCCGCCGAAGCCGAACAGCAGCACCGGGTCGCCCGAGGTGATCTCGCCCCGCTCGACCAGCTTGGAGAGCGCCATCGGGATGGAGGCGGCCGAGGTGTTGCCGGACTCCACCACATCGCGGGCGATCACGGCGTTCACCGCGCCGATCTTCTGCGCCACAGGCTCGATGATCCGCAGGTTCGCCTGGTGCAGGACGACCGCGGCGAGCTCCTCGGGGGTCACGCCGGAGCGCTCGCAGACCTTGCGGGCGATGGGCGGGAGCTGGGTGGTGGCCCAGCGGTAGACGGACTGGCCCTCCTGGGCGAACCGGGCCGGGACGCCCTCGATGCGCACGGCGTTGCCCATCTCGGGGACCGAGCCCCACAGCACCGGGCCGATCCCCGGCTCGCGGCCGTCCTCGACGGCCTCGACGACCGCCGCGCCGGCGCCGTCGCCGACGAGCACGCAGGTGGTGCGGTCGCTCCAGTCGGCGACCTCGGTCATCTTGTCCGCGCCGATGACCAGGGCGCGTGTGGCGGCGCCGGCGCGCACGGTGTGGTCGGCGGTCGCCAGCGCGTGGGTGAACCCGGCGCAGACGACGTTGAGGTCCATGACGGCGGGCGAGCCCATGCCGAGGCGGGCCGCGACGCGGGCGGCCATGTTCGGGGAGCGGTCGACGGCCGTGGAGGTGGCGACGAGGACGAGGTCGATGTCGGCGGGGGTCAGTCCGGCCGCCGCCAGGGCCTTCGCTCCGGCGTGCGCGGCCAGCTCGTCGACGGGCTCGTCGGGGCCCGCCTTGTGCCGGGTCTCGATGCCGACGCGGCTGCGGATCCACTCGTCGCTGGTGTCGACCATGGCCGCCAGGTCGGCGTTGGTGAGCACCGTGGCGGGCTGATAGTGGCCGAGTGCGACCACACGTGAGCCGGTCATGAGCGGATCCCCCTCGTATACGAAAAGCCGGAGCCACCCAGTCTTGGCTGCTACCGACCGGTATGCGGGCACGTGATCCCACAGCTTCCCGGGCAGGACTTTGGAGCTTCTCCAACGGCTCCGGCTCCCCCAAGGGCTCTTAACGGTCTGAAAGGCATACTGCAGACAATATTCTGTCGACGTATCGGCATCATCGTCGACCGTTCTGCCTGCGGCCTCGCTCCGCACGTGCAGGACAATGAGACAGCCAAGGTCACCTCGCCGTACGACCACCCCCGTGGCCCATGGCAGCCTCCGCATCAAGGGCCGCTTCGGCTTCCAACACGTACAGAATCGGAACTGATCGCCATGGGACGGGTCACCGAGCGCCGGCGCACCATCCGTATCAGGGACGGGGCGGTGTCGGCCCGCCCCGACACCCTCGTCGCCGAGGAGCCGCTGGAGATCCGTCTGAACGGCAAGCCGCTCGCCATCACCATGCGCACGCCCGGCGACGACTTCGCGCTCGCGGCGGGCTTCCTGGTCAGCGAGGGAGTGCTCGGCTCGGCGGCGGACGTGCGCACCATCGTGTACTGCGCCGGGGCCACCGAGGACGGCGTCAACACCTACAACGTGGTCGACGTGCAGCTCGCGCCCGGCGTGCCCGTCCCCGACATCACCCTCGAGCGCAACGTCTACACCACCTCGTCCTGCGGGCTGTGCGGCAAGGCCAGCCTGGACGCCGTCCGCACCACGGCGCGCTTCCCCATCGCCGACGCTCCCCCGGTCCGCGTCGAGCCCGCCCTGCTCGCCGCCCTCCCGGACCGGCTGCGGGCGGCCCAGCGGGTCTTCGACCGGACCGGCGGGCTGCACGCGGCCGCGCTGTTCTCCGAGGAGGGCGAGCTGCTCGACGTACGGGAGGACGTGGGCCGGCACAACGCCGTCGACAAGCTCGTCGGACGCGCCCTCCAGGACGACCGGCTGCCGCTGTCCCGGGCGATCCTGCTGGTCTCGGGCCGCGCGTCGTTCGAGCTGGCGCAGAAGGCGGTGATGGCGGGGATCCCGCTGCTGGCGGCCGTCTCCGCGCCGTCGTCGCTCGCCGTCGACCTGGCCGCCGAGACCGGGCTGACGCTGGTCGGCTTTCTGCGCGGCCCCAACATGAACGTGTACGCGGGCGACGAGCGCATCGCCCTGGGCGAGGGACTGCGCGGAGCCCCGGTCGCGGGAGGTCCGACGGGGCTAGGCTGAGAACGGCATCGCCAGGAGGGGGACCTATGACGCCGAAGCCCTTACCGCTCCTGCCCCAGTACCGCGACGACTCCGTCACCCGGCTGCTCTGCGCGCACACCCATCTCGACGAGGAGTTCGCCCAGGAAGTCCTGGACGAGTTCACCGCGGACCGGCTCAAGGCGATCGGCCTCCCGCTCGGCATCAACCTCGTCGCCCTCGTCCGCCACGCCGAGGCCGCACAGCGCCGGCGCAGAGGACGGGACGCCCAACTCGCCGTCATACTCCTCGCCGTCGGCGGCTGCCTGCTCGCCGCGCTCCTCGCCCTGGTCGACCAGCGGCACGACACCGCCGCCGGGTTGTCGATCGCCGCGGCCCTCGCCATCGCCTTGGCCGCCCTGGCCGTTCACCACAGCGGTCACGGCGCGTGGCGGGCCGCCCGGGGCGTCTACCGGGGGCAGGAGAGGCCGCAGGATCTCGCGCCTCCGGTCGATGCGGCGACCGAGGGTCGGCTCAAGTCGCTGCGGCAGGCCAACGTCGTCCCGTACGACGCGCGGGTCGAGGCCGACAACCCCTTCGTCGGCAGCGGCGAGATCATCAAGGAGGACGTCTGGCCGAGCATCGACGTCGGCCGGCCCGCCGACGCGCCCGGCGGCGGCAAGCTCACGCTCGTCCCCTTCGACGCGGTCGACCTGCACACCTTCATGGCGCGCGAGATGGGCGGCATATCGGGTCTGGACGATCTGCGGGCCCGCAACCGTCTCTATGTGCGCGGGCTCCATGTCCCCAGCCTGGGCGCGCAGTTGCTGCCCGACCCGCTGCGCCGGCCGCTCACGCGGATCGACAAGCAGCTGGTGCAGGCCGGGGTGGTCCGCGCGGGCGGCGGGATGCGGACGTATCTCAGCCTGGAACTGGTCGGCAACGGCGGCAAGTACGTCGTGTCGATGCATCTGCGGGCCCGCCTCACCCAGAGCCGGCTCTCCTGGCAGGTCGCCGCCTATGTGCTGCCGCCGGTGCACGTCCGCTTCAACTATGTCGCCTATCTGCCGCTCGGCGGGTTCGAGCAGTGGTGGGCGCTGGTCCTGTTCACCGCGACCAGCCTGCGCTGGATGCTGCTGGGCTCCCTCGGGCGGATCCGCAGCCGAGCGGCCCGCCGGGCCAGGCGGGACCGCGAGATGCGCAAGACCCGCCGCGAGATCACCAAGTACCACGCGGCGTACGACTACGGCGCCCTGGACAGTCTGCGCGAGCGGGCCGCCGACCTGGACACCATGGACTTCGACGAGCGCATGGACGCGCAGGACGCCTGTCAGCGGCTGCAGCAGGGCGTGCTGATAGCGACGGAGAAGTTCCTCAAGGCGCACAACGTCGACACCAGCGACTTCGACCGCGCCCAGAAAGTGATCAACAACCAGACGTACAACATCGGCAGCGTCAGCGGGGGCCAGAACCAGTTCGGCCCCGGCAGCACGCAGAACAACAGCGGCCCGAGCGGGCCCCACCAGGGCGGCGGCGCGGCGCCTCCGGCCGGCGGCGGCAAGACCACATGAGAACGGGGAGAGCGATGGCGGACATCAACATCGGTTCGGTGAGCGGCGGTCAGAACCAGTTCGGCGAGAACAACACACAGCACAACCACGGCGTCCCGGCCGCCGAGGCCGTCCGTCTGGCGGGCGACCTGGTGCGGCAGCTGCAGGCGGAGCAGCGGCCGCATCTGGTCGGGCAGGCGCAGATGCTGCAAGGGGAGCTCGTCGACGCGCAGCAGCACGGGCGCTCCGTCGACCAGGGGCGGGTGCGCGGCTGGCTGGACGCGATCACGGCGGGGGCGGGCGCGGGCAGCGCGGCGCTGAGTCTCGCGCAGGCGCTGGGCGGCGCGATCGGTCTCTGAGCCCGCGGGCGGGGAGCCGCCGCCTGTCCACGGAGGACGACAGCCGCTCCCCGCTCACTCTTTTCGGCCTGGCGCTGCCGTCCGCCGCTTGTCGGCCCTGGCGCTTGAGTCCGCCTTTCAGTCCGCGCGGACGACCGCCCGCGCCGCGGCGCCCAGCTCGATCTCGAGACCCGCCCGCAGCGGCACCCGCTGCCCCGGCGCGACCTGCTGGGCCGTGCCGTCGGACCTGCGGGCCGTCCAGCTCTCGCCGGACCGGTTGGCCAGTCCGTACTTGCCCGGCTTCTGCGGGTGCTCGACGAGCTCGGCGACGAGCGTGGCGTCGTCGTAGCGGTGCCGGGCGGGCTCGGCGAGCAGATGGTGTCCGTACACCTTGGCCGCCCTGCGCAGCCGCAGGTTCCGTTCGACCCTCGGCCTGAGCGTCGTGACGACCAGCCGCGGCGGCAGGATCAGCGTGCGGGAGCAGGACCAGCAGACGCCGGGCGTCGCGGACTGCGGCTCGGTCATGTTCTGCCGTCCGCACTCCGCGCACACCACGATGGTGTCGCGCACCTCGCTGAGCGCGTGCCGCCACTGGGTCTCGCGGACCCGGCGGGCGCCGTCGTGCAGGCCCTCGGTGAAGTTCTGCGTGAAGAGCTTCTGCAGGATCGGCGGCGCGGCCGCCCATGTCGCGAGGACCGTGCCGTGCTCGACGGGGTCGGGCCGGTTGTCGTCGTTGACCGGGTCGAAGACGAACACCGGCCGCTTGCCGTACAGCCGCTTCTCCGCGGCCTCGTCCAGACAGCGGATCTCCAGCTCTGCGCGGCCCTTGAGCGGATGATGGTTCATCAGGAGCATGAAGAGGAGCACGGACAGCGAGTGCAGGTCGGACTGGGTGCCGGGCACCGCCCCGGCGTCGCCGCGGACGAGCTCGGGGGCCATGAACTCCATCGTCCCCGAGATCCCGGTGCTGTCCCCCTCGCTGACGGCGTTGTCGTTGTCGCAGACCAGCACATCGCCGTTGTCGGGGTCGAAGAAGATGTTGCCCCAGGAGATGTCGCGGTAGGCGATGCCGCGCGAGTGCAGCGACTGGTACGCCTCGACCATGTTGAGTCCGGCGGTCACCAGCGCCAGCGGGCTGGTCCGCAGCTGCCGGCGGAACAGCGCGGGCAGCCCCTTGAACCGGTCGGGCCTGATGTCCATCAGATACCCGAAGCCGGCGCTCCGCCCGCCGCCGGCGACGACCGACGTCGGCCACAGGAACCGGTCGTCGTCGAAGTCGCGGCCGACCAGGCCCTCGACGATGTGCCGCTGCTCGGGCGTGGCGCAGGCCGGGTAGTACCACTTGAGCGCCTTGTCGCCGGTCGGCGTCTTGACCCGGTACACCTCGCCCTGGCCGCCGGCGCCGAGCATCCCGGCGACCGCGACCTCGTCCCCGGTGTCCGTGGTCAGCCGCGCCCCGCTGTCTAGCATGCCGGACATCAGTCCTCCGTCTCGGTGAGTGCGCGGCCGGGCAGCCGCAGACGGGCCACGACCGCGGTGGTGTCGTCGCCGGAGTAGCTGCCGGCGCGGGCGAGCCAGGCCGGCAGGGCCTCGCCGATCGCGTCGGGCCCCTCGGCGGCGATCCGCTGGTCCATCTCCTGGACGAAGCGGACGAAGCCGTCGCGGGCGGCGAAGCTGTTGGACAGGCCGTCGGTGGACAGGGCGACCAGGCGGGGCAGCCGGGCCGGGTCGCTGACCGGGGCCCAGTGCACGCGCACCAGGTCCCAGGCCTGGCGGCTGCACATCGACTCGGTCTCGTCGCCCAGTTCGGGGGTGGCGGGGGCGAGCGGCTGGGCGACGGTGCCGTCCGCGTCGACGACCATGAGGTCGCCGTCGCCCAGTTGCCAGGCGGCGAACAGCCCTTCGGTGAGGACCGCGCCGATCAGCGTGGTGCCGTACGCGCGCAGCAGATCGGGCTGCGGCGGCTGCTTCTCGCCGGGGGCGGCGCGGTGCCGCTTGACGACCCAGTCCTGCCAGGTGCGCACCAGCTCGCGCGGCACCCGGTCGTGGGCGTCGGCCCACAGCCGGCGCAGGCCGCCGCCTTGGCCGGGGCCGGCGGCCTGGCGGGCGCGGGCGGCGAAGTCCGTGCCGCACAGCTTGAACACGTCGACGGCGTAGCGCGCGCCGAGGTGGCTCAGCGGGTGGGCGGCGGAGCCGTGGCCGTCGGCGACCGCCAGGACCACGGCGCCGTCGGCGGTGGTCTCGGTGTCACTCCAGTCCTGGTTCAACGGCTTGGCGGGCCCTTGGACGCTGCCGTTCAGCACGTCCCAGCGCCCGTCCTGGATCTCCTGGGGCCCCACGCTCACCACACATCGTCGTCATCGTCGTCGTCGAGCGCCGGCGGCGCGTAGGCCGGGGCGAGCTGTTTGGTCCCGGCCGCGGGCCCGGCGACGGGCTGCGACGCCGCCTTGACCGCAGCGGTGGACGCCCAGCGGATCGCGGCGGCGAGCTGCTTGGGGCTGTTGGCGTCCAGCACGGGCAGTTCGGGGTTGGCGAGGAACTCCTGGAGCACGCTGCGGTCGGCGTCCGCGCCGATGCCGATGGCGACCCGTACCGCCTTCTTGCCCCAGGGCGTGGCGTCGATGGCTTTGAGGCCCTCGCGCCACTCGTCGAGCGGCTGCCCGTCGGAGACGAGCGCGAGCACCGGTTTGAGGGCGCGCTGCGGCATGGGCGGCGTCTCCAGCTCGCGGGCCACGGCGTACAGGGCGTCGCCGAGGTTGGTGCCGCCGTCGACGCCGACGTCCTGCCAGGTGAAGCTCTCCACCGGGGTCGGGTCGGCGACGTGCCACACGGCCGTGGAGGAGAACGTCAGCACGCGCAGCAGCAGTTGGGCCGCGGGGTTGTCGTGCGCCACGGACCGCATCTCCGGAACGGCCTCGCGGATGGCGTAGTTCAGCTGCCCGATCTTCTCGCCCATCATCGAGTACGAGACGTCGAGAATCCAGATGAAATGAACCGGGCGGTTCTCCATCGGGCCGCCGGGAATGTCGCTCACTCCGTGTCCTCCTCTGCGCCGCCGACGGCCGCGCGCCTCATTCGGGCAGCGCCATGGTCAGCAGCAGTCCCACTGTCGACAGCAGTGCGGCCGTGGCGAAGACGACCGCCATGATGAACAGGCCGAGTACGACGCGCCGTTGCCGTGCTGTGTGGTCGGGTACAACGCTCATCTTCCGCACCCCCGTGCGCAACTCGTCGGCCGACGCTGTGCCTTCGGCCGTCGTCATCGACCCTAGCCCTGCCGGGCGCGTCCGTCATCGCTTTACCGCTCCGTCGGCGAGCAGGGATCTGACGGGCAGTCCGGTGGTGGAGAGCAGCCACAGCAGGGACTCGGCGGCGCGCCTGCTCTCGCCGTGGAGCGCTCCGGCGCCGGTGGCGGCGTGGGCGCTGACGGCCCAGTAGCGGGTGGAGCCGAAGTCGTGCTCCAGGCTCTGGACCAGGTCGTCGAGTCCGATGCGGTTCAGCCACTCGTCGACGCGGACGCCGGGCGGGGGCAGCCCGTCCAGCTGGTCCAGCACGTCGCGTTTGGTGACGACGGTGGCGATCGGGGTCTTGGCGCGCCGTCCGGACATGGCGGCGAGCTCTCCGGCGAGCCGGTCATAGGTCTCCTTGGGGCCTTCGGGCGAGGGGCGGGCGTCAACGGCGCGCTGTGCGTCGCTCGGCTCGAGCGCCCTGCGCACCTTGGGGGCCGCGAGGACGTCGACGACGAGCACCACTCCGTCGGCGTGGGCCAGGTACTGCTGCTCGCGTACGACCCCGGCGTCGCCGAAGGTCTCGCCCATAGGGTCGTAGAGGTACAGCAGCCGGCGCCGGCGTCCGCGGGCGATCGTGAGCATGAACGCCCTGGGCTGCTGGGAGGCGGTCCGGTGCACCCAGCCGTCCTGGCCGAGCTGGCCCTCCAGGCGCTGCACTTCGCGCCGGTCGTCGACGGTGCCGTAGTCGACGGTCAGCCTCCCGCGGCTGGAGAGGTCGCGCAGTCCGGCGATGGCGGCGGCCATCAGCATGGTCTTGCCGGAGGAGGTGCCGCCGACGATGGGCACGTGCACGATCCGGATGGTGCCGAGCGATCCGGGCAGTGCGAGCTCGCAGTGCGGGCAGTAGGCGGTCATCTTGTGACGGCCGGTCAGGAAGCTGGTGCGCAGCCGTCGTCCGCAGGAGCAGACCCGCCGGGTGACGCCGAAGCGGCCGGCGCGGAGTCTGCGGTGGGCGGCGTTGCAGCCGGGGCAGTGGTAGACGGGCAGGTCGATGGGCTGGTAGCAGCCTGGGTGGGGGCACTTCATCCGGATGGAGCGGGCCAGCAGCCCGGCCCGGTCCACTCCGCGCAGCACGAGGGCGACCGCGGCCAGGGCCGCGCAGACGAGAGTGAGCAGTACGCCGAAGAAGACCAGCGCGGTCAGCAGGAAGAGCCCGGCGAGGGTCGATCCGACGGCGACGCCGAGGCCGAACCCGGGTCCCGTGAGGACCATCACCGTGCTGGTGAACCCGTTCTCGCCGCGGCTGCCGGAGGGGCGGCGCCCGGTCAGCAGATTGACGGCGCTGTTCGCGAGCCACCGGTCGATCAGCAGGTCACGGAGCCGCAGCGCTCCCGCGGCGACGCAGTTGACCACGTCGTCGCGTAACTGGCGGGTCCAGTAGGAGAGGTGGGCGGGCTCCCTGGACGAGGCGGCCACGATCCGCGGATCGCTCTCGCCGGTGCGGTAGGGGCCCATCCCCTGCCCCATGGCGGCGACGGCCTGCGCGGCGGCCACCGGGAAGGCGTACAGGGCGACGAACAGCGCGACGAGGCCCATGAACGCCCCGTACACGCCCAGCGGGTACAGCAGCCAGGGACTCATCGGCGGCGCTCCTCACCGGGCCGGGGCCCCGGCGAGCCGGGCTGCCCCGGCGGCTTCTTGGGCTTCTTGCGGCCGAGCAGCCCGCCGAGGCGGGCGATGCCGCCGGGCTTGTTCCACTCCTGGAAGGCCTGCGCCCAGCGTCCCTCCGCCCGCTCCAGCTGCTGTACGACCGCGGTGACGTCCGCGGCGGGCATACGGCGTACGACGGGCCGCAGCACGTCGGCGAGGAGCGCGGTGCGGGCGTCGTCCCACGCGGGGTTGAGGCCGGGGCCGCTGGACCACTGGAAGAAGCAGACGGCGACGTAGGTGGGCGAGTGCCGCAGCCGGTCGCGGACGCCGTCGCCGTAGGCCGTCTTCTTGTACGCCGCGAGCAGTTGGGGGTCTCCGGAGCGGGCGAGCTGTTCCAGCTCGCCGCGCGGCGGCTGGCTGGAGAGGAGGCTGCGGGCGATGGCGGTGCCGATCCGCTCGGCGATGGGGGGCTCCAGCGGGTCGGCGATCCGGCAGTGCGCGACGGCGGTCTCGGTGAAGCCGGCCGCGGCGCGGCCGTCGGCGATCTGTCCGGCGAGGGCGAGCAGGGTGAGCTTGCTGCGGGTGCGGTGCTCCAGGCCGCGGGAGGCGTGGCGCAGCAGGTCGGCGGCGAGCTCGGGGACGTCGGCGTCGTCGGCGGGCGCGGCGAGGGCGCTGTCGGTGATCCGGTTCTGGATGCCGGACTGCTCCAGCCAGTCGGGCGGGAGCTGGTTGACGAGGAACCGGCCCTGGCCCGGGGTGATCGGCGCATCGCCCCAGGCGAGGCGGCTGGCGGTGCGCAGCACGGCGGGGCGGCCCTTGTGCTCGGGTCCGGCCTCGGCGACCAGTGCGTGGAAGGCCCGCAGCGGGTCGTCGCCTTCGGGGCGGCGGGCCGCTGCCTCGCCGAGGCGCAGATGGGGGGTGTCGCCGAGGTCGGCGTCGGGCATGGCCTGGCGGACGACGGCGGCGAGGCGGGCCGGGTCGCCGGTGGCGGCGGCGCGGTCCAGCTCGCCCAGGACGGCGGCGCGGACGTCGGGGTGGCGGCCCAGCGCGGCGACGACGGCGGCCGGGTCCTCGTCGGGCGCGCTCTGGGCGTCCGGGTCGTGGAGCAGTGCGGCGGAGGTCCGCTCGGCAAGGACGGGCAGCACGCCGATGGTCTCCACGGACAGCGCGTCGGCGAGGTCGAGGAGGGCGAGGACCACGTCGAGGGGGGCGCGGCCGACCGAGGCCAGGGCGCCGACCAGATCCTCCTTGAGCGGCTCGGTCGCGCTGTGCCCGGCGAGGCGGGCGAGGTGGGCGGTGAGCGGGGCGAGGGCGAGCCACTCCTCGGCGCTGCGCGGGTCGCCGCCCGCAGCGAGGGTGGCCACCAGCGGTCCCCAGAACTCGGCGTCCAGCCCCTGGCCGTGGCGGGCCGCCCAGCGTGCCGCGGCCGCGCGGCCCGCCGTGTCGAGCGCCACGCACTGGGCGGCGGCGACCGCGGCGAGCCGGCCGTGGTCGAGGTCGGAGCCGTCGTCGTGCTCGGTGGGCAGCTTGAGGGCGGCGGTGAACAGCTGGGGCAGCCCGGCGGTCCAGATCCGGGCGGCGACGGTGGCCCACGGGTCCTCGGCGGGCGGGCTGGACGCGCCGCCGGCGCCGTCGTGCACCCGGTAGCGGTGGTCGGAGCCGCCGGAGAAGCCGAAGTCGGCGTCCGGGAGGATCCCGACGATCTGCTGGCGGGCCTGGAGGGGCCGGCGGGTGTACGAGGTGAAGGTCAGCCGGTCCGCGAGCCGGCGCGGCAGCACGGAGCTGGCCAGCGCGATCCACCGGACGGTGTCCTGCGCGTCGCGTTCGACGACGACGAGCTGCGGCGCGTCGGCCGCGGTGAACAGCGTCCGTACGTCGGCGAGGAACGCGGGCAGCCGCTCGGCCCTGGCGGCGGCGAAGGCGGTGAGGCTCGCGCGGTCCGTGCGGCGGCCCGGGGCGAGGGCGGCGAGCGGCTCGGGGCGGCCGTCGGCGGGGGTGGCCGCCGACCAGGACGGGGACTCCCACAGCTCGACGGGGAGCAGCCCGGCGGGGACGGGTGCGCCGCCCGGCAGCCAGACGGCGTGGGCGTGGAAGTTGCCGTAGCGGCCGCTGTAGTCGGCGCCGGTGTAGACGCTGCGGCACAGCAGGCGGCTGCCGTCGGAGAGGGTGGTGTGGGTGAACGCGGCGGGGAACAGGGCCAGTTCGTCGGCGCTGGGGCGGCTGGGGGCGTCGCGCGGCGGCTCGTAGCCGAGGAGCTGCTCGATCTCGCGGAGCAGGTTGGCGGGGACGTCCTGGCTCACCGCGGTGAAGCGGAATCCGGAGCCGTCGGGTCCGGGGGCGGCGGAGGTGTAGTGGAGCTGGGGCAGGTGCGGGCCGCTGCTCACGCGCCGCCTCCCTTGCTCTTGCTCATGCTCTTGCTCTTGCCTGGCTTGCGTACGGGCAGCAGGCCGCGCCGGGTGAGCAGCCACAGCAGCGGGTCCTCCACGCGGACCGGCTGCGGTCCGGACTTGGGCACGTCGGAGGGGGCCGTGGCGGGCGGCGGCGCGCCGAGCGCGGACAGGCCGAAGAAGGAGACGTCGGCGAAGTCGCGGTCCAGGCGGCGGTGGAGCTCTCCGCCGTCCCAGCCGTCGAGCAGGGAGCGCACTTCCTCGTGCACGGCGATCCGGCCGGCCTCGTCGTAGGCGCCGCGCTCGTGGCGGGCGTTGCGCAGCAGCGGCGACTGCGCGGACAGCAGCGGTCTGATCATGTCGGTCTTGGTGAGCGCCACGGCCAGCGGCGTCGCCGCCTTGCCGCGTGCGGCGCGCCGCCCGTGGCCGCGCAGCTGGCCGGCGATGTCGGAGGCGATCTGCTGCGGCGACGCCTCGACGGGGGGCAGCGGGGGGCCGTCGCCGGGCGGGAGCTGCTCGCGTACGGAGGGGAGCTGGAGGGGGTCGACGAGCAGGATGATGCCGTCGGCGGCGGCGAGGTAGTCGGTGTAGCGGTCCATGGCGGCCGTGTCGCCGAGGTCTTCGCCGGCCGCGTCGAAGAAGACGAGCGCGGTGTGCCGGGTGCCGTCGCCGAACCGTCCTTGGCTGGGCAGGCTCAGCCGGTACAGCAGCGGGTCGTTGAAGCCGAGCGCGGCGGGCGGGGTGGCGCCGGGCAGATGGAGCCGGTCGTAGAGGTCGGCGGCCATCTCCTTGTCGCGGCGCTGGGTGTCCTCGCCCATGGCGGCCAGGGCGGCTCGGTAGGAGCTGCCGACGCGGTGGCGCAGCTCGTTGACGAGGACGGTGACATAGGTGCTCTTGCCGGTGGCCTTGGCGCCGACGAGGGCGATGATGCGGCTGTCCTGGCGGCAGTAGTCGCTGGGCAGGTCGCTGTGGCAGGAGACGCAGACCCGGGTGGGGGTGAGCACGCCGCAGTGCGGGCAGGGGGCGCGGTCCCCGCCGAGGCCAAGGCCCCGGCGGACGTCGAAGACGGGGCCGCGCATCCGGGCCTGGGGCGCGACCCCGGCGCCTTTGAACTCGGCCCAGGTGTCGTCGCGTTGGGGCGCGCAGGGCTGGTGGCCGCCGCGCAGTCCGGTGCGGGTCATCAGGCAGCGGTAGCGGAGCCGGGAGGCGGATCCGCGGGCGAAGCAGTAGGGACAGATGACAGTCGTCACGTCAACGCACCACCAAGCGCTCGTGCGGGGGTTCTTCGAGTCGGGCGGAGTCCGCGCGGGGGCCGAGCAGGAACGCGCGGAGGGTGTACGGAGGGCTCTCTCCGGCGACGGCGACGTCCATGTCGATGTCCCGCTGGACGGCGGCGCCCTGGCCCAGCTCGTCCCCGCTGAGCCGCAGCACGGTCGCCCCGTCGGCCGGATGACGGGGGCGCGGCGGCGTGTCCCGGTCGCCGAGGACGGCGGCGCGGGCGACGAGCACGAACTCGGGCAGCTCCGGCGCGCCTTCGTCGGCGGCGGCCGCGGCGGCGGCGTCGTCGGTTCGTACGATCACGCGTCTGCGGCGGCCGGGCCGCCAGCGCGGCTTCACCAGGTCGTAGGAGACGGCCAGGTAGGGCGGGAGCTCGGCGGGCCCGCCCGCCTGGGCGGGTACGACGAAGTCGGCGTCGACGAGGGTGACCGGGTCGGCGCGGAAGCTGGCGCCGGCGGCCGTGACGGCCACCTCGAGGCCGCCTCTGGTCCGGTAGGCGGACTTGGTGACGGTCTTGGAGCCCCGTTCGCCGGACTGCTCCCAGCTGACGAGGACGCAGTCGACGTCGCCCGGCCAGTCGAAGGTGACGCACGCGCTCTGGGGCGCCTCGCGGCGCACGGCGAGGTTCGTCACGGCGGCGGGCAGCTCGACGCTGACGGAGGGGCCGACGCAGGCCCGACCGCCCACGACGCTGACGGCGGTGAGGCGGGCGCGGGCGCCGAGCGGGGGCCGCAGCTCCAGGCCGGGGCCGGCGGGGGTGTAGACGGGGGTGCGCTCCCAGGCGACTTCGGCGGGCAGGTCCCCCAGCGCCACGTCGGCGCCCTGCGCGGGCAGGGGCCCTGGCAGGTCGACGAGCCGCAGCTCGGCGCCCTCGCCGCCGCTCCAGGCGACGGCGAGGCTGCCGGGGCGCTCGCCGGGTGCGATGTCGAGGCGGGTGACGGGCTCGGGCCAGGGGTGCACGGTGGCGCGCACGTCGACGCCGGGCGAGGCGGTCTCCTCGCCGCCGGCCGTGCGGTAGCGGCAGCGGATGGTGTAGCGGTGCTCTCCGGGAGGCAGCCGGTCCTCGGCGAAGCCGTCGCGGTCGGCCGGCACGGATATCGGGCGCCCGCCGCCGAGCCGCTCGACGAGCACGCCGTGGGCGCCGGGCGGGGTCCGCCAGCGGGCGGTGACCCGGGCACGGGCGTCGGTCAGCTCGGCGTCCTGGACGTCCGGGGCGACCAGCACGAAGGCGCTGACGGCGGGCAGTTCGCGGATGCGGCGGACGTCGGGGCCGTCGGCGGGTGCGTCTGTGTCTGCGTCGGCGGCAGGGTCGTCCAGCGGCAGGACGGCGTAGCGGACGCGCTCGCCCAGCGGCGCGTCGGCGTCGGCGAGGGCGGTCAGATCGGTGGCGCCGACGAGCTCGGTCCACTGTCCCCGGCGGCCGCGGAGCACGCGGTACGGTCCGGCGGGCCCCGACCAGTCGAGGTGGACGCCGTCGGGCAGGACCCGGGCGGCGACGGTCCGGCCGGCGGCGGGGGCGGCCGCCGCGTTGCGCAACAGGCCCTCCACCGCGCGGGGTTCGTCGACGGCGGTCCGCGCGGCGTCGAGCAGCACCGCGGCGGCGCCCGCGGGGTCGCCGGCGCACTCCAGCCGGACGCCTTCCGCCAGCAGCTCCCTGACCTGGTCGCTGCGGCGGCGGACGCGGCGCAGGAACCGGTCGAGCCGCTGGTCGTCTCCGGGGTCGCCGAGCCGGGTGGCGTACTCCTGCGTCCGGCGCAGCCGGCCCGCGCGCCAGGCGTCGACGATGCGCTCGGCGCTCTCGCGGAGCGGCGCGGTGCGCAGGGGCTCCAGGCGGACGGCGTAGGCCAGGCCCTCCGCCTCGGCGGGGTCGACGCCGAGCTCGCGGGCGGCGGTGGCGACGGGGCCGTGCGGGTGCTGCTGGAGCAGTCCGACGAGTTCGTACAGCGCGAGGCGGCGCAGGCCCATCGGGTCGGCCGCCAGGACGCGGTCG
Source organism: Streptomyces sp. NPDC051907 (assembly GCF_040681075.1). Taxonomy (NCBI): domain Bacteria; kingdom Bacillati; phylum Actinomycetota; class Actinomycetes; order Kitasatosporales; family Streptomycetaceae; genus Streptomyces; species Streptomyces sp. NPDC051907. The sequence goes on from NZ_JBFAYB010000052.1 coordinate 23,788, forward strand.
TAGCGCGCGAAGAGGGAGGCGACGGTCCGGGGGTCGGCGCCGGGAGCGGCGAGCCAGGCGTCGCGGGCCTCGGCGAGGGCGGTGCGGGTGACCGGGCGCCAGTGGCGGCCGCGGCCGGGGATCTGCAGGCCGTCGAGTATCCGGAACCGTACGGCGGTGGTCGCGGCGCCGGGGAAGAGGGCGTCGGCCGCGTGGCGCAGGCCCGTGCGGCGCTGCTCGTCGAAGAGTTCGGCGGCCGCGGGGACGAGCGGGGATCTGGGGAGCGGGGGGACGGCGGCGGGCAGTCCCAGTAAGTGCCCGAAGTGCTGCCGCATCAGTCCGTCCCCCACGTCACGATCCGTATTCATATCTCACCAGATCGCGATCACGCTGTCCGCCCTTTTCACCGAATGGGATACGCCGAATGGGATACGCCGGACGGGAGGGGCGGGCCGGGGTCAGCGGGCCCGGCGGCGGGCGTCGGAGGGGGCGGGGATGAACTGCAGGGTCAGCGTCTGGGGCGCCTCGGCCATCCCTGGCCCGCCGGCCCGCACCCACGCCAGGACGTCGTCGACGCAGTCGTCGTCCAGCGCCCAGCCGATCCACGCGGCCCGCGCGCCGCGCCGCCGCCCCTCGGTGGAGGGCTGCACGACGATGACGTTGGCCTGTCCGCACGGCCCGAGGCAGTCGCTGGTGCGCACCTGGACGCCGGCCGCGCGCAGCCGGTCCAGCTGCCCCTGGTGGTCGGTGCCGGGGTGCTTGCGCGCGTCGCCGCAGCAGCACCCCCGGCAGACGACGAGGGTGCAGGGTCGGGGGCCGAAGGGCCGTAGGGCGCGGGTCGTCACCGGCCGATCGTGTCAGCCGCCCGCTCGGAAGCCTCGAGCGCCCCCTGCGTCGCCGGGGTCTTCTGCGCCTCCCGCGTCTCCGGTATCTCCTGCGCCCCCTGCGCCTCCTGCATCTCCTCTGTCCCCTGCCGTCCGGGGTCCCCCGCCCGCTTCTTCGCGATGACCGCGCAGACCACCAGCTGCATCTGGTGGAAGAGCATCAGCGGCAGCACCGCGAGGCTCGCCTGCGCGCCGAACAGCACGCTCGCCATCGGGAGCCCGGCCGCCAGGCTCTTCTTCGAGCCCGCGAACTGGATCGCGATCCGGTCGGCCCGGCCGAATCCCAGGCGCTTGGCGCCGTACCAGGTCAGCGCCAGCATGACGGCCAGCAGCACGGCCTCCACGGCCATCAGCGCGCCCAGCCGGGCGGGGGTGACCTGGCTCCAGACGCCGGCGACGACGCCTTCGCTGAAGGCGGTGTAGACGACGAGCAGGATGGAGCCCCGGTCGACGTACCCCAGCGCCTTCTTGTGGCGGGTCAGGAACGCGCCGACCCAGCGGCGCAGCAGCTGCCCCGCGACGAACGGCGCGAGCAGCTGGAGGACGATCCGCACCAGCGCGTCCGCCGAGAACCCGCCGCCGCTTCCGCTCAGCAGCGCCGCCGCGAGCAGCGGCGTCAGCACGATGCCGGCGAGGCTGGAGAACGAGCCCGCGCAGATCGCCGCGGGCACGTTGCCGCGCGCCATCGAGGTGAAGGCGATCGAGGACTGGATCGTGGAGGGCACCAGACACAGGAAGAGCAGGCCGGAGTAGAGCTGCTCGGTGAGCACGAGCGGCTCGAGGCCGCGCGCCGCGAGGCCCAGCAGCGGGAAGAGCACGAAGGTCGCGCCGAGCACGGTCAGATGCAGTCGCCAGTGCCGCAGTCCGTCCATCGCCTCGCGGGTCGACAGCCGGGCGCCGTACAGGAAGAACAGGAGCGCCACCGCCCCGGTCGACGCGCCGGACGCCGCCTGGGCCGCCGCGCCGGACGCCGGGAGCAGCGCCGCGAGGGCCACCGTCGCGAGCAGCGCCACGATGTACGGATCGATCGGCAGCCAGGACGGGAGGGAGGACGTGCGGCGGCTCATGTGCTCCACTTGCTCTCGGTCTGCTCTCGGTCTGCTGTGGGTCTGCTGTCGGTTCGGGGCGTGCCCCACCATGCTGCTCTCGACCACGGCGATCGGGAAACCCGTACACCACTCTGACTGTCATCACGGATCGCGATAGCGCGCGCTAGCCTTCGGACCATGTACGAGCCGGTGCAACTGCGCACGTTCCTCGCCGTCGCCCAGACGCTGAGCTTCACCCAGGCCGCCCGCCGGCTGGGCCTGCGGCAGTCGACGGTGAGCCAGCATGTGCGCCGGCTGGAGGAGGCGACGGGCCGGCAGCTGTTCACCCGGGACACCCACAGCGTGGAGCTCACCGAGGACGGCGAGGCGATGCTCGGGTTCGCCCGCACGATCCTCGAGGCGAACGAGCGGGCCTCCACGTTCTTCACGGGCACCCGGCTGCGCGGCAGGCTGCGCTTCGGGGTCTCCGAGGACTTCGTGCTCACCCGGCTGCCGGAGATCCTCCAGTCCTTCCGGCGCGAGCACCCGGAGGTCGACCTGGAGCTCACGGTGGAGCTGTCGGGCACCCTGCACGAGCGGCTGGCGGCGGGCCGCCTCGATCTGGTGCTCGCCAAGCGCCGGACCGGCGACACGCACGGCGAGCTGGTCTGGCAGGACGCCCTGACCTGGATCGGCGCGCCCCGGCTCCGACTGGAGGCGGACCGCCCGGTCCCTCTGATCGTCTTCCCGCCGCCCGGCATCACCCGCGCCCGCGCCCTGCAGGTGCTGGAGGCGGACGGCCGCCCCTGGCGCATCGTCTGCACCAGCACGTCCTTGAGCGGTCTGATCGCGGCGGCGCAGGCGGGTCTGGGGGTGATGGCCCACACCCGCGGCCTGATCCCGCCGGGCCTGGCCCCGGTCCCCGCGCGGGCGGGCCTGCCGGAGCTGGGCGACGTGGACTTCGTACTGCTCCACGGCCGCCGCCGGGACGCGTCACAGGAGTCCGCGGACGCGCTCGCCGCAGCGATCCTGGCCGGCGCCGACCGCCTCCACCGCCCGCCGGGCCCATCCAGCCGGTCCAGCACTTGAGAACAGGGCCCAATCGAGGACCGGACCCACCCAGCCCGTCCGGCGCTTGAGGACCGGGGCCCGGGGCAGAGCCCCGCAGGCAACCCGCACACCCCCACCAGCCCGTCCCGCGCTTGAAGACCGGCCCTATCCAGCCCGTCCGGCGTTTGAGGACCGGGGCCCGGGGCAGAGCCCCGCAAGCCCCCCGCCCCGCAGGCAACCCCCTAGCGGCCGACGCGCTCCTCGTACGTCAACTGCTTGACCGTCCGCAGCACCGGCGCGCACTCCACGTGCTGGACGCCCGCGATCCGGCCGAGGCCCTCGTTCAGATAGCGGTAGACGGACGCGGTGTCACGGCAGACGATCACGGCGACCAGGTTGCAGTGGCCTGCCGTCGCCGCGGCGAAGGCGACCTCCGGGTGCGCGGCGAGCGCCCGGCCGACGGCGTCCAGCTCCGAGGGCGCCGCGGTGATCCACAGCAGCGCCCGGGTGCCGAAGCCGAAGGCGGCCGGGTCGAACTGCACGTCGATGAAAAGCGCCCCGGAGCGCAGCAGCTGGTCGAGTCTGCGGCGTACGGCGGACTCGGAGCGGCCGGTGGCCCGCTGGAGCTCGGCGAAGGGGGCGCGGCCGTCGCGTTCGAGGACGGCGACGAGCGGCTCGTCGTCGGGGGTGATACGGGTGGCGCCGTCGGGGGCGGGCGGCTCGTCGGACTCCGGGCGCAGCGCCTCGACCTGTTCGGGCGTCAGCGCGCGGCTCTTGCCGAGCCAGCCGGCGGGGCCGCCGTAGAAGCTGTGCAGCACCTGGTGGGCGCGGATCTCGACGATGCTGGGGGTCCTCGGGAGCTTGCCGAGCAGCAGTTCCTCGTGCTCGCCGCCGTCGCCGGCGCGGGTCGTGCAGACGACCTCCGTGCCGCCGGAGGCGAGTCCGATCCAGGCGGTGTCGGGGCGTCGGGCCAGCGCTCGGGCGATGGCGTCGGAGGCGTCGGGGGTGCAGCGCAGCCGGAGCATCCAGTGGTCCTGGCCGAGCCGTTGGACGTCGCGGACGCCGACGACGCGCACCCCGACCTCGGCGCGCAGCCGCCGGAAACGGCGGGCGACCGTCTGGTCGGAGACGCCCAGCACGGCGGCGATCTTGCTGAAGGAGGCGCGTCCGCCCACGTCGAGAGCGTGCAGCAGCTTCAGATCCAGCTCGTCCGGCCCATCGGGTTCCACCGCCGCGCCCCCTCCTCGTGTCGGATTCCGCCGCCCCCGGCGCGCTGACCGCCGGATGACCGGCGGCTCTCGGATCGTACGACGTGAAACGGACCGAGCACCTCGGAGGACGTCATGCGCAAGTGGGGGCCGCTGCTCGCGGTCAGTCTGGGAACTTTCATGCTGCTGCTGGATGTGACGGTGTTGATCGTCGCGCTGCCCGACATGGCGGGCGCGCTGGACGCGTCGCTCACCGATCTCCAGTGGGTGATCGACATCTATGCGCTGGTGCTGGCCGCGCTGCTGCTCGGCGCGGGGTCGGCGGCCGATGTGCTGGGCGCTCGGCGGCTGTATCTGTGGGGCACGGCGATGTTCGCGGCGGCCTCGCTGGGCTGCGGTCTCGCCTCGGGTCCCGAGTCGTTGATCGTGATGCGCGGGATCCAGGGTCTGGGCGCGGCCGCGATGTTCGCGACCACGCTGTCGCTGCTCGGCGCCGCGTACCAGGGGCGGGACCGCTCGGTGGCGCTCGGGGTGTGGGGCGCGATCAGCGGCGCGGCGGCCGCGGTGGGTCCGGTGCTGGGCGGGGTGCTCACCCAGGCCATCGACTGGCGGTGGATCTTCTTCATCAATCTGCCGGTGAGCGTGGCGGCGGTGTGGGCGACGCTGCGCGCGGTGCGGCCGTCCGAGCGGAGCGTGCGGCGGATCGACTGGGCGGGCACGGCGGCGTTCGCGGTCTTCGCGGGGGCGGCGACGTACGGCGTGGTGCGGGCCGGCGAGGCGGGCTGGGCGTCGGCGCGCACGGGCGGGTGGTTCCTCGTGGCGGCCGCCGGCCTCGGCGCGTTCGTCGTGGTGGAGCGCCGGGCGGCCGATCCGCTGATCGATCTGTCGCTGTTTCGGCGCTCGTCGTTCGTGACGGTGATGGCGGCGGGCATGGTGTACAACGCGGCCGCGTTCGGGGTGCTGCCGTACACCTCGATCTGGCTGCAGACCGTGCTCGGCATGAGCCCGCTCACGGCGAGTCTGGCGCTGCTGCCGCAGGCCGTGGTGGCGTTCACGGTGGCGGCGGTGTCCAGCCGGCTGCTGCACGGGGTGCAGCGCCGCTGGGTGATCGGCGGCGGGATGCTGCTGATCGGCGCGGGCACGCTGGGGCAGGCGGTGCTGGACGCCGGTTCGAGCTGGGCCGCTCTGACGGCCGGGCTGATGGTGGCGGGCGTCGGCGTCGGCGTGATCTCTCCGGCGCTGGCGGGCGCGGCGCTGGCCTCCGTGCCGCCGCGCAACGCGGGCATGGCGGGCGGCGCGGTCAACACCTTCCGTCAGCTCGGTTACGCCCTGGGCGTCGCGGGCTTCGGCGCGGTCGCGGCGTCCCAGATGGCCCGGTCGCTGAGCGGGTCTGGGGTCGAGGGCGCGGCCGAGGCGGCGCACACGCTGGCGGGCGGCGGCGCGGGGGCGCTGCGCGCCGGGGGCGCGGTGACCGAGGAGGCGCTGCGCTCGGCGTTCGCCTCCGGGCTGAACACGGCGGCGGCCGCGGCCGGGGTCGCCGGTCTGCTGGCGGGCGCCGCGGCGCTGGTGTGGCTGCGGGCTCCGGCGGAGGAGAGCGGGCAGGTACGGACCAAGGACGCCGTCACCGTAGAGCGACCGTGAGTGCACGGTACAGATTCCGTGGAGATTCCGGGCCAGCTTCTTACTCCGCGGTCAGATGCCTGTCCCCATCTCCCGCTCTGTGCTCGGATATCTGCCGCTGACCTGTGGTGATGCCATTCGTCCACAGTTCACGAAGACCCTCCCGCCCGTCGGAGGGTTGGGGTAGCGTCACGGCGCTGTGCGGAGCGCCACAAGGAGCAGGCCATTGCGCGAGTTCACTGTCCCACCCATGGACGCGGCGCCTCAGGTCGGCGGACTGGCGGACGCGGTCTTCGATCACGCCGAGGACGATCCGGGCCGGATCGCGCTCGGCCGCAAGGACGCGGCCGGCCAGTGGCAGGACGTGACGTCCGCGGAGTTCCGCGACGAGGTGCTGGCGCTCGCCAAGGGACTGCTCGCGCACGGCGTCCGGTTCGGCGACCGCGTCGCGCTGATGTGCCGTACGCGCTATGAGTGGACGCTGTTCGACTTCGCGCTGTGGACGGTGGGCGCGCAGTCGGTGCCCGTCTATCCGACCTCCTCGGCCGAGCAGGTCTTCTGGATGCTGCACGACTCCGAGGTCACGGCGTGCATGGTCGAGCAGGAGGACCACGCCATGACCATCGGCTCGGTCGTGGACCGGCTGCCGCAGCTGAAGCGGCTGTGGCAGCTGGACGCGGGCGCGGTCGCCGAGCTGGTCGAGGCGGGCGAGCACATCGACGACGAGGTGGTGCACCGCCACCGGCGGGCGGTGACCCCGGACTCGACCGCCACGATCATCTACACGTCGGGCACCACCGGCCGCCCCAAGGGCTGCGTGATCACGCACGCCAGCTTCATGTACGAGGCGGACACCCTGGTCGGCCGCTGGGAGCCGGTCTTCCACTCCAAGCCCGGCGACGAGGCCGCCACGCTGCTGTTCCTGCCGCTGGCGCATGTCTTCGGGCGGATGGTGGAGGTCGCGGCGATCCGCGGCCGGGTCAAGATCGGCCATCAGCCGGTGCTCCAGGCGAGCGCGCTGCTGCCGGATCTGGTCGCGTTCCGGCCGACGTTCATCCTGGCCGTGCCGTACATCTTCGAGAAGGTCTTCAACGCCGCGCGCCGCAAGGCGGAGAGCGAGGGGAAGACCGGCCCCTTCGACAAGGCCGTCGAGGTGGCGGTGAGGTACGCGGAGGCCATGGAGCACCGGGCCTTCGGTCTGGGTCCTGGCCCCTCGGCCGGGCTGCGGGTGCAGCACCAGCTCTTCGAGAAGCTGGTGTACGGCAAGGTGCGCGAGGCGATGGGCGGACGGGTGCGGCACGCGATGTCCGGCGGCTCGGCCATGGACCGCAGACTCGGGCTCTTCTTCGAGGGCGCGGGCGTCACGGTCTTCGAGGGGTACGGGCTGACCGAGACGACCGCGGCGGCGACGGCGAATCCGCCGGAGCGGCCCCGGTACGGCACGGTCGGCCTGCCGATCCCGGGCACCACCGTGCACATCGCGGAGGACGGCGAGGTGTGGCTGCACGGCCCCCAGGTCTTCCAGGGCTATCTCGGCGACCCGAAGTCCACGGACGCGGTGCTGCACGACGGCTGGCTGGCCACCGGCGACCTCGGCTCGCTCGACGAGGACGGCTATCTGACCATCACCGGGCGGAAGAAGGAGATCCTGGTGACCTCCGGCGGCAAGAGCGTCTCGCCGGTGGGGCTGGAGGAGCGGGTGCGGGCGCATCCGCTGGTGGCGCAGTGCATCGTCGTCGGCAACGACCGCCCCTTCGTCGCGGCGCTGGTCACCGTCGACCAGGAGGCCGTCGAGCACTGGCTGGCCATGCAGAACAGGACGTCGCTGCCGCCGACGGAGCTGGTGCGCGACCCGGATCTGGAGATGGAGATCCGGCGGGCGGTGGTGGCCGCCAACACGCTGGTGTCGAAGGCGGAGTCGATCCGTACGTTCCGGATCCTGGCCCACCCCTTCAGCGAGGAGCACGGGCTGCTCACTCCCTCGCTCAAGCTGAAGCGCAAGGCCATCGAGTCGGCGTACGCGACGGAGGTGGACGCGCTCTACCAGTGAGGCCCGACCGCGGGGCCCGCCGCGCAGCGTGCGAGGGCGCGTGTCCGCCAGTGATCCGACGTAATCTGACGGACCATCAATTGACGCTGTATCACTTATTGACGACCCATCAGGTCCGGCACAGAATTTCGGTCACCCGACGGAGGGACCCACTGTGTCGCGACCCATCCGGACCATCGCAGCCGCCGCGGCGCTGCTGCTCGCCGCCGCCTGCAACTCCGCGTCCACCTCGGGCGAGCCCGCCGACAAGAGCGGCTCCTCCGTGCGCGGGGTCACCGCCGACTCCATCAAGGTCGGCGGCATCGTCTCGATGACCACCGCCAGCGGCTACTCCAAGAAGGACACCGACCTCGGCGCCCGCGCCCGCTACGAGCGCGCCAACGCCGAGGGCGGCGTCCACGGGCGGAAGATCGAGTATCTGGGCGCCGAGGACGACGGCCAGGATCCGGGCAGGAACCTCGCGGCGGCCCGCAAGCTCGTCCAGCAGGAGAAGGTCTTCGCGGTCTCCCCGATGAGCTCGGTGACCTTCTCGGGCGCGGACTTCCTGGAGCGGCAGAAGGTGCCGACCTTCGGCTGGGGCACGGTCCCGCAGTTCTGCGGCCCCCAGTACATCTACGGCTTCGGCGGCTGCATGGTGCCCACCCCGGGCGGCACCATCACCCAGAGCTGGCCCGAGGGGCTCGCGCAGGTGCTGGGCGGCGCGAAGGGCAAGTCCGTCGCGATCCTCGCCAACGACAACGACGCGGGCGGCTTCGCGATCCGCACCTACCGCCAGGGCTTCGCCGCGGCCGGCTTCCAGGTGAGCTACGCCAAGCCGATCGTGCCCGCCACCTCGCTGCCCAGCGACTGGTCGGCGTACACCAAGGAGATCCTGCGCAGCGCCGGCGGCAAGGCTCCCGACGCCGTGGTGTCCGTCATGCAGACCCCGTACAACATCGGCCTGTTCACAGCGCTCAAGCGGGCCGGCTACCGGGGCCTGCTCACTGATCCGACGGACTACGATCCGGGGCTGCTCGCCAAGAGCGCGACGCGGCAGGCGCTCGACGGGGTGCATGTGCTGCTCTCCTTCGAGCCGTTCGAGTCCGACAGCCCGGCGATGACGCGGTTCAAGGAGGACATCCGCAAGACCGCGGGCAAGGACGTGCCCCTCAACATGCACATGATGACCGGCTATATGTCCGCCGACCTCTTCCTCGCCGTCGCCGAGAAGGCCGGCGAGAAGCTGACGGTCGACAGCTTCCAGAAGGCGGCGGCGAGCTACTCCGACACCGGCACGATGGTCGGCGACCGCGATCTCGCCAAGGGGCGCAAGGAGGCGTTCGGCTGCGGAGCGCTGGTGCGGCTGAAGAACGGGGCGTACGAGGTGTCGTCGCCGTTCGCCTGCTACGAGCCCATCCCCTTCGGCTGAGGGGACGCCGCCATGGCGGATCTGCTGGGCTTCGTGCTGAGCGGGCTGGTCTCGGGCGCCCTGTACGCCCTGCTGGCGACGGGGCTGGTGATCTCGTACTCGGCGTCCGGTCTCTTCAACTTCGCGCACGGCGCCACCGCCTATCTGTGCGCGCTGGCCTTCTACGAGCTGCACTCCGGCTTCGGCTGGCCCGCCGTGCCGACGGCGCTGCTGCTGGTGTGCCTCGTGGCGCCCGGGCTCGGCTGGAGCCTGGACCGGCTGATGTTCCGCAAGCTCGCGCGGGTCGGCGAGACGGCGCAGATCGTGGCGACGATCGGGCTGCTCGTCGCGCTGCCCGCGCTCGGGCTGTGGATCGTCGAACTGCTGGCGGCGGCGGGGGCGCCGGTGAAGCCGGCGGAGAACCAGTTCGGGCTGCCGGGCGTGGGGCCGAGCCCCGCCGTCTCCTGGCAGCTGGCCGACGGGGTCGGCGTCGACTCCGACCAGCTGATCACCTGGGTCGCGGCCGCGGCCGCGGCGGCGGCGCTGTGGGCGCTGCTGCGGCGCACTCGGCTGGGGCTGCGGCTGCGGGCGTCCGTCGACGACCGCTCGCTCGTCGAGCTCCGGGGCATCAGCGCCGACCGGCTCTCCTCGATCGCCTGGATGCTCTCCTCGGCCCTCGCCGGGCTCGCGGGCGTGCTCGCCACGCCGCTGCTCGGGCTGTCCGCGCACGACTACACGCTCTTCCTCTTCGTGTCGGCGACGGCGGCGGTGCTGGGACGCTTCGCCTCCGTGCCGCTGGCCTTCGCGGGCGGGCTGGCGCTGGGGGTGCTGCAGAACCTGGTCGCCGGGTACGCGTCCTTCGCGGACCGGATCACCGGATTCCGTACGGCCGTTCCGTTTCTGATCCTGTTCGCCGGGCTGCTCGTGCTGACCCGACGGCAGCGGGCCGCGGGCACCGCAGCGGCCGACGCGCCGCCGGCCGACCATCTCGCGGGCCGCTCGCGGGCGCGGTGCCTGGGGCCGTGGGCGGTGGGCGCGGTGCTGCTCGCGACGGCCTTCTACACGGTCACCACCCCGTTCTGGAGCGGGATCCTGGCGCAGGGGCTGGCGATCTCGCTGGTCTTCGTCTCCTTCACGGTGGTCACCGGGCTCGGCGCGATGGTCTCGCTGGCGCAGGCGACCTTTGTGACGGGCGCGGCGCTGGTGGCCGGGCTGCTGATGAGCCGCGGCTGGCCGTTCGCGGCGGCGACGCTGGCGGGCGCGGGCGCGGCGGCGCTGCTCGGGGCGCTGGCGGCCCTGCCGGCGCTGCGTCTGGGCGGGCGCTCGCTCGCCCTGGCCACGCTGGCGCTGGCCTTCCTCGCGGACCACGTCCTGTTCCAGATGGGGTGGCTGCGCAACGGCGACACGGGGTGGGAGATCCCGCGCCCGGTGTTCGGCCCGGTGGACCTGACGGACGACCGGGCGATGGGCGTGGCGCTGGTGGTGCTGGTGTCGGCGGCGGTCGCCGCGCTCAGCGCGCTGCGCGACTCGCCGTCGGGGCGGGCGATGCTGGCGGTCCGCTCGGCGCCGGCGGCGGCCCTGGCGAGCGGGGTCTCGGTGGTACGGACGAAACTGCTGCTGTTCACGCTGTCGGCGGGGCTGGCGGGGTTCGGGGGCGTGATGTACGCGTCGTACAACACCCGTGTCACCGCGACGGACTTCACGGCGATGACGGGTCTGGTCTGGCTGGCGGTGGTGGTCGCGGCGGGCGTGCGCAGACCGCAGTACGCGGTGGTGGCGGGCCTGGTCTTCGCCGTGGCGCCGCACGCGCTCGAGCAGTGGGCGACGGAGTCGGCGCATCTGCCGGTGATCCTGTTCGGCCTGGCGGGGCTGGCGCTGGCGAACGATCCGGACGGGTACTGCGCGGGGGTGTGGGTCCGGCTGAGGGGGGCGCTGGCGAAGGCGGCCGCCGCGCGCGGAGAGGCGGCCGCCTCCCCGACCGTCCCCGCCCCGAGACCGCCGTCCGGCCCGGCGCTCCCCCGGCCCGCCGCCGCGCCCCGCGACCGCCCGGACGCGGCCCCGTACACATCCCCGTACACAGCGCCGGACACGGCCCGTCCGGCCCTGGAGCTCCGGGGCGTCCACGCCGGATACGACGCGGGGACCGTCCTGCACGGCGCCGACCTCGCCGTGCGCGAGGGCCAGATACTCGCCCTGCTCGGCCCCAACGGCGCGGGCAAGACCACGCTGTGCCGGGTGGCCGCCGGGCTCGTCGCACCCGACCGGGGCGAGGTGTACGTCCGGGGGCGGGACAGCTCGCGGAGCGGGCCTGTGCGCCGCGCCCGCGAAGGAGTGCTGCTCGCGCCCGAGGGGCGGGGGATCTTCCCTTCGCTGACCATCGAGGAGAACCTCGCGCTCGCCCTGCCCGGGCACGGCGCGCGGGACGCGGTGTACGAGCGGTTCGGCGAGCTCGCAAAGCGGCGCTTCGTGACCGCCGGATCGCTCTCCGGCGGAGAGCAGCAGATGCTCGCCCTCGCCCCGCTGCTCCAGCGCCCGCCCGCCGTCCTGATCGCCGACGAGCCCTCCCTCGGCCTCGCGCCCCGCGTCGTCGAGGAGGTGTTCCGGCTGCTGACGGAGCTCCGCGACGCCGGCTGCGCGCTGCTGCTGGTGGAGGAGAAGGCAGCCGAGGCGCTGGGCGTCGCGGACACCGTCGCCTACCTCTCGCAGGGCGCGGTCTCCTGGTGCGGGCCGCGCGACGCGGTGGAGCGGGACCGGCTCACCGAGGCATACCTCGGCATGGCGCAGGGGCGCCGGCCATGAGCGAGTACGTGCTGCGGGCATCGGGCGTCGGCGTGCAGTTCGGCGGGATACGGGCCCTGGACGGGGTGGACCTCGCCCTGCGGGCCGGCGAGGTCTGCGGGCTGATCGGCCCCAACGGCGCGGGCAAGACCACCCTGTTCGACGTCGTCTCCGGCATCCGCCGCCCCGACCGGGGCCGTGTGCTGCTCGACGGCGCCGACGTCACCCGCCGCTCGCCCGTCTGGCGCGCCCGGCACGGGATGCGCCGCACGTTCCAGCGCCAGCAGCTCTTCGGGCAGCTGAGCGTCGCCGACAATCTCCTGGTCGCCCAGGAGTGGCGCGGCGGTGGCGGCGGTCTCGTCACCGACCTGCTGGCGGCGCCCACGCGCCGCGCCCACGAGGCGCGCCGCCGCGAACGAGCCGAGGCCGTTCTGCGCGCCTGCGGCCTGGAGTCCCTCGCAACGGCCGGCGCGGGCGCGCTGCCCGTCGGCCAGGCCCGCATGGCGGAGCTCGCCCGCGCGCTGGTGGACCCGCCGCGGGTCCTGCTCCTGGACGAGCCGGCGTCGGGCATGACGGCCGCCGAGCGAGCCCGGCTGGCCTCCGTGGTGCGCAGGGCCGCGGACGAGGACGGCTGCGCGGTCCTGCTCGTCGAGCACAACGTCGCGTTCGTCATGGAGCTCTGCGCCCGGGTGGTCGTCCTCGACCTGGGCAGAACGCTCGCCGAGGGCACGCCCGCCGAGGTCCGCGCCGATCCCAGGGTCCTGGACGCGTATCTCGGCGTCGACTCGGCTTGAACAGCGCCGAGTCGGGCGGCGCGCACAGAGGCTGGAACAGGTCGCTCCGCCGCCCTGCGCAAGAGCCGCGCAAGAGCTCCGCAAAGCCGCGTCGGCACATGACGACATAGCGCATATGGGTCGGATAGTCCTACTGGATCCAGCCAAGGAGTTACCGGATGATCACGGATGATGTGCAGGAACGGGTGTGCAGGGAGCGCCAGTTGGGACGCAGACCGCGCCACCCGCAACAGAGGAGCCCCCCGTGATAGCAGTTCCGCCGCTGTTCTCCCCCATACCCCCCGCCATCCATCCGCAGCACGAGCAGATCGACGCGCGGACAGGAGCCTGGGCCGAGTCCCATCGGATCGGATCCGACGAACTCCGCCGACGGCTCGTACAGCATGAGATCGGCGCCTTCGCCGCGCGCGTCATGCCGCAGGGCCGCGAGGAGGTGACGCAGCTGATGGCCGACTTCGTGCTCTGGCTGTTCGGAGTCGACGACGGCTGCTGCGAGGAGGGCGACCTGGGCCGGCACCCGGGCGAGCTCGCCGGGACGCTGCACCGCCTGCTGCGCGTCGCACAGAGCCCGGAGGCCCCTCTGCTGCTCGACGACACGCTGGCGAGCGGCCTGCGCGATCTGCGGGCCCGGGTCGAGGAGTACGGCACAGCCAGCCAGGCGGCGCGCTGGATCGGCCATCTGCGCGAGTACTTCTTCTCGGTGGTGTGGGAGGCGTCCCACCGCAGCGCGGGCACGGTGCCCAGCCTCTCGGACTACACCCTGATGAGGCTCTACGACGGTGCGACCACGGTCGTGTTCCCCTTGCTGGAGATGGCCCATGGATACGAGCTCCAGCCGTACGAACGCGACTACCGGGCCGTGCGGGCGGTCGAGGAGATGGCCTCGTTCGTCATCACCTGGGACAACGACATCCTCTCCGACCACAAGGAGCGCGCGCAGCGCGGCTACTACCTGAACGTGCTGCGGGTGCTGGAGACGTCGGGCGGACTCAGCCGGCAGGAGGCGATGACGACGGCCATAGCGCAGCGCGACCGCGTGCTGATGGCCTTCGTACGGCTGGCCGACCACCTCTCGGCCGTGGGCAGTCCGCAGATGCGGCAGTACATGGCGGGCCTGCGCAGCTTCATCCGCGGCTCGCAGGACTGGGGCGTCAACTCCATCCGCTACACCACGCCGGATGACCCGGCCGCGCTCCCCACCGTCTTCACGAGCACGCCCACCGACGGCGGGCACGAGCCGCTGGGGATCGACGCGGTGTCGTGGTGGTGGGACGTGGTGCCGACCGGGCCGTCCGCGCGTCTGGTCTCCCCGCGCTCGCGCCGCGAGGGACTGATCGCCGCCCGCTGAGCGGTACGGGGACGGCGGCTGTCCACGCCCGCCGACAGGGAGGCGCACCGGGTCCGAGGGCTACTGCCGGGCGACGACGGTCATGGGGATGCGGTCGGCGTGCGCGACAGCGGACGCGATCTCCCGGGGCGAGTGGCCGGGAACCGGGACGAGCCGCCACTGGCGGAGGATGGTCGCGATGGCGATCGTGGCCTCGGTCCAGACGAAGAGGTCCCCGATGCACTTGCGGTTGCCCGCGCCGAAAGGAATGTAGGCGCGGCGGCCAGGGCCCTGAGCCTGCCGCTCGGGAAGCCATCTGTCGGGGTCGAAGAGGTGGGCCCTGTCGTACAGGCCGGGATCGCGGTGCAGCGCGTACAGGCTGAAGGCGACCTCGGTGCCGGTCGGCAGCTCGACCCCTCCCAGGGTCACGGGCTCGGTGGTCCGCCGCATCAGGAGGGTGACGCCGTGCAGCCGGATCACCTCGTCGATCACCCGCCGGATGCCCTGCAGGGCGGGCACGTGCTGGGCGGTGACCGGACCGTCGCCGACCACCTCGCGGATCTCGGCGACGAGGGCGTCCTCCACGTCGGGGCGCGAGACCAGCTCGTGAAACGTCCAGGCGAGCGTGGCGGCCGTGGTCTCCGCGCCGGCGAACAGGATCGTGGCCAGCTCGTCGCGGACCTGCACGTCCGACAGGCGCGTTCCGCTCTCGGCGTCCTGCGCGGCGAGGAGCAGAGCCAGCAGGTCGTCGTGATCGGTGGGGCCGGCCGCTCGCGAGGTGGCCACCACCTCGTCGATGACCGCGCGGAGGCTGGCCGCCGCCTGGTCGAACCGGCGGTTGGCCGGGATCGGCAGCCGGTCCAGCGCCTTGGGAGAGGCCGCGCGTATGAGGAGGTTCGCCAGCAGGACCGGCAGGTTCCTGCGCACGGCGTCGACGGCCGGCAGGCCGATGTCCGTGGAGAACAGCGTGCTCGCCAGAGTCTCGACGGCGTACCCCGCCATGGCCGGTTCGAGGTCGATGACGTCGCCCGGCGCCCAGGAGTCGGCGAGGGCCTGTGCGTTGGCGCTCATGACGTCCGAGTAGCCGGCGATGCGCTCGCGGGAGAACATCGGCTGGATCATCCGGCGGTGCTTCTTGTGCAGCTCGCCGTCGGCGTTCGCGAGGCCGTTGCCGGCCAGGGGCCGCAGCCTGTCGAAGAATCGTCCCTTCTCGAAGCTGTGCGCCTGACGGACCGTGACCTCGTGCACGAGGTCGGGCGTGGTCACCACGACCATGGGCATCGTGCCGAGGTGGACGCGCACGAGGTCGCCGTGCTGCCGGAGCGAGGAGAGAAACCCGAGGGGGTCGCGCCACAGGGCGAGAGCATGGCCGAGGAGCGGTACGGCTCCCGGCACGCGGGGGACGGACGTGACGGGTCGCAGCTCAGCAACTGACGACATCCGGGTGGGTTCCTCTCAGTCAGGACGCGCCGGGCAGATCGCCTGCCGGCGCCGAAGCGGGGCGGCGGCCCCGCAGTATTCCGCGACGCCGGCCTCCGAAGATCATCGCTACCCAAGTGTGGGCGTCGCCATCCCAGTTGAGGTGGGGGGGGTGCCCCCACGACGGGCGCGGGTCGACAGTAGGCTGCGCGATGCTGACCAATCGTCACTCTCGGTGTGGGCCCGCCTCCCGGCGGGTCTCGCCGTTGCCCGGAGGCCCCGTGACCACCCCGCCCCCCGCCCCGACCGGACCTTCCTCGACGGCCGCCCCGCTCGGCTGTCCCGCGCACCAGGGCGTCGGCGCCCCACGCCCGCGCCCGCTGTACGGCCGCGAGGCCGAGGCCCAGCCGTACGCTCTGTACGAGCAGCTCCGCGCCGAGCACGGGGCCGTGGCGCCCGTTCTGCTGTATGGAAACGTGCAGGCCTGGCTGGTCCTCGGGCACCGCGAGAATCTGGAGGCGATGCGGTCGCCCCGCTTCTCGTCCGACTCCCGCCACTGGCGCGCCATCCAGGAGGGCTCCCTCGCGCCGGACTCGCCCCTGCTGCCCATCACCGCGTGGCAGCCGCTGGTGGCGCTGACCGACGGAGCCGAGCACGCCCGTCTGCGCCAGGCGGTCACCGAGAGCCTGGCGCGCGTGAACCGCCACCGGATGCGCCGGTACCTCACGCGCTACGCCACCCGCCTCATCGAGGACTTCGCCTCCACAGGGCAGGCCGATCTCGTGGCCGACTTCGCCAGGAAGCTGCCGGCGCTGGTCGTCTGCCAGGTGTTCGGCATACGCGAAGAGGACGCCCTGACCGTCGGCGCGGCGGTGAGCGACATGATCAGCGGCGGCGAGACGGCGATGCAGAGCAATCAGCTCATCGTCGAGATGATGAGCGACCTGGTGGAGCGCAAGAGGCAGCAGCCCGGCGACGACCTGGCCAGCTGGCTGCTGGTCCACCCCTCGTCGCTGACCGACGAGGAGGTTCGCGAGCATCTGCGTCTCGCGCTCGTGGCGTCGCTGGAGCCCACCGCCAACCTGATCGCCAGCGCGCTGCGGATGGTGCTGACCGACCGGCGTTTCCGAGGGCACCTCTCGGGCGGCCAGATGACCCTGCCCGATGCCCTGGAGCAGGTCCTGTGGGACCATCCGCCGCTCGCCGTGGTCCCCACTCGCTGGGCCACGGGCGACACCGAGCTCGGCGGCGCACGGATCGCGGCCGGAGACATGGTGATGCTCGGCCTGGCGGCCGGCAACGTCGACCCGGCCATCCGGCCCGACGCGGACGCCTCGATGCACGGCAACCGCTCGCATCTGGCCTTCGGCGCCGGCAGCCACGAGTGCCCTGGCCAGGACCTCGGCAGGGCCATCGCGGAGACCGGCATCAACCTTGTCCTGGAGCGCATCCCCGATCTGCGGCTCGCCGTCGACGACTACCAGTTGCAGGTCGTCGGCACCTGGATGTCCCGCCGTCTGACCAGCCTGCCCGTGGCCTTCGCGCCGCAGCGGCGCCAGGAGGCGGCGCCGGTGCAGCCTCCTGCTCACCCGCCGGTTCAGTACGCGGCCGCGCCGCCCGCACCGCAGAAGCGGCCGCGGTTCAGGTGGTTCGGGGGCCGGTAGGCCTGATCCGGCCGCGCGAGAGAGGAGCCAGGGGCTGGGCAGGACGCCGTCCAGTCCAGCCCAGTCCAGTCCAGCCGCTCGTCGTGCGCCGGTCGACGGCGGCTCGCGGCGCGCCGGCCCGCCGTGCCGCACCGGAGGGCTTGACGAGGCGCGGTCAGTGGTCTGGACCGATGAGGTCGCAGCGGACGCCCGCCGACTTCGCCGGCGGGGAATGCGTGTGCAAGGGTGATCGTTGACTGTGGGAGTACTGCCCCACGCATGACCCAGCATGACCGACGCATGACCGACGACGTAAGGATCGACCGCTCGTGAGCAAGGTGCCCTCCATCATCCTCAACAACGGCGCCGCCATGCCCCAGCTCGGCTACGGCGTCTGGCAGGTGCCGGACGACGAGGCGACGCGGGCGATCGGCACGGCCCTGGAGGCCGGCTACCGCAGTATCGACACCGCGGCCGTCTACGAGAACGAGCGGGGCACCGGGCGCGCCGTCGCCGCCTCCGGCATTCCCCGCGAGGAGCTCTTCGTCACCACGAAGCTGTGGAGCAGCAACCACGGCTACGACTCCACGCTGCGCGCCTTCGACGCCTCGCTGGACAAGCTCGGCCTCGACTACGTGGACCTGTATCTGATCCACTGGCCGGTGCCCGCGAAGAACCTGTACGTCGAGACCTACAACGCCTTCGAGAAGATCCACGCGGACGGTCGCGCCAAGGCGATCGGCGTCTCCAACTTCCTTCCGGAGCACTTGGAGCGCCTGATCGGCGAGACCGCGATCGTTCCGGCGGTGAACCAGATCGAGCTGCACCCCCAGCTCCAGCAGTCCGCCTCGCGCGCCTTCCACGCCGAGCACGGCATCGCGACCGAGGCCTGGTCGCCGCTGGGCCAGGGCCGGGGCCTCCTGGAGGTCCCGACGGTGGTCGCGGTCGCGCAGAAGCACGGCAAGACGCCCGCTCAGGTGGTGCTGCGCTGGCACTTGCAGCTCGGCAATGTGGCGATCCCCAAGTCCGTGACCCCGTCGCGGATCCAGGAGAACATCGACGTCTTCGACTTCGAGCTGGACGGCGACGACCTGGCGGCGTTCGCGGCGCTCGACGAGGGCAAGCGGCTGGGGCCGGACCCGACGACGTTCGGCTAGAGCGAGAGACTTGCCGCCGGGGCGCCGACAGCGGCCCGGCCATGCGCGACGCCCTCGCCCGGGTACGTACCCGGCGAGGGCGTCGTCGTCTTCGCGTTTGTGTCTTCGCGTCGGCGAGCTGCGCGTACGCACGATCGGCGCGAGCACGAGCGCAAGCGACCCGTGCCCGTACGAGCGATCAGTGCGCGAGACGCGCCGAGCACGAGCGACGAGCCACGTACGAGCGATCAGGGCGAGACGCGCCGGTCGAGCCGCGAGGGTCAGCCCCGGCGCGCGGTGTGCACGGTGCGCGCGAACAGCAGGTACGGGTCCGCGCGGTGGTGGAGCCCCTGCGGGTCGGCCGGGTCCAGCAGCCGCTCGAGCGTCGCGCGGTCCTCGGCCGACAGCGCCTCGCCCAGGACGTCGAGCTGCCGGGTGAAGTCGGCGATCAGATGGTCGCGCGCGACCTGCGGGATCGGCGCCGGGACGTCCAGCAGGAAGGTGCGGGCGCCGCTCGGCGTCAGTCCCGCCCCCGCCGTCAGCGCGCGCCAGTCCTCGACCTCGTCCTTCGCCCCGGGCAGCTCCGCCCGCATCTGCGTGAACCAGTCGTCGGTGGCCACCCCCATCCGCGCCTCCAGGCCCGGCCGGCCGATGCCGATGTCCCGCGGCAGATGGCGCGCGGGCAGTCCTCCCTCGGCCAGGGCGAGCAGCCCGCCGGGCCGCAGCAGCCGCGCGAAGCCGGCGAGCGCGGCGCGCTGATCGCCGATGTGGTGCAGGGAGTTGCCCGCCCAGATCAGGTCGGCCTCGCCCAACTTCTCGAAGTCTTCCGGGAGTTCCGCGTGCAGGGTGCTGATCCGGTCGCCGAGCCCGGCGCGCTCCGCGCGTTCCCTGGCCCGCTCCAGCAGCGGCGCGGTGGCGTCCACCGCGACCACCTCCGCGTACGGGAAGGCCTCGGCGAGCAGCACGGTGAGCACTCCGGGGCCGCTGCCGACGTCGAGGATCCGGCGGACACCGGCCGCCGGCGCCAGGGTGCCCATCCAGTCGGCTGCCTGGCGGTAGAGCGGGCTGTGGAGCTCGACGCCGATCTCCAGCAGCGGCGTCATCTCGTCCCAGTCGATGTGCGTCGTGTCGTGGTGATGAGTCATGGCTCCAGAGTCGCGTCGCTTCGCCCTTCTGGCGAATGCTGTTGCGGTTTCGGCAAACCGCCGTTCGCCGGGGCCTGCCCCGTTCGGTGCTCCTGCGGGCTGATCCCCCGTACCCGTTTGAACGCCGCGCTCAGCGCGAACGAGCCGCTGTAGCCGACCTTCCTGGCCACCGCCTCCACCGTCGCGTCCGTGTCGCGGAGCAGGTCGGCGGCGAGCGCGAGCCGCAAGCCGGTGAGGTACGCCATCGGGGGCTCCCCCACCAGGTCGGTGAAGCGGCGCGCGAGCCCGGCCCGCGAGACCCCGCACTTGTCGGCGATGGAGGCCACCGTCCAGGGGTACGAGGGATCGTCCTGCATCAGCCGCAGCGCCTGTCCCACCACCGGGTCGCCCATCGCCCGGTACCAGGCCGGGGCCGCCGCGTCGGGGCGGGAGAACCAGGTCCGCAGCGCCGCGACCAGCACCAGGTCCAGGATGCGGTCGAGCATCACGCTCTGGCCGGGCTCGTCGCGGGAGATCTCCTCGTCGAGCACCGGCATCAGCGGGCAGGTCAGCGTCTCGGCCGACAGATGCACCACGTCGGGCAGCGCGTCCAGGAGCCGCGTGCTGACCTCGCCCTTCATCTGGTACGTCCCGACCAGCATGGTGCTCGACCCCGCGGGGTCGTTGCCCCAGCTGCGGACGCCCAAGGACATGGACTCCGCGAGCGGTTCGCCCTGGAGGGTGTGGCAGGTCCCGCCCGGTCCGATCAGCGCGGTCGGCTCGCGGTCGGCCCGGTCGGCGGTCGTGTAGTGCCCGGGACCGCGGACGATGGCGACGTCCCCGGGGCGCAGCAGCACCGGCTCGCAGACATCGGGAATGATCCACGCCTCGCCCTTGGTCATGCAGAGCACGCACAGCGTGGCCTCGTCCTCGACGCGCACCGACCACGGCGGCCGCATCACCATCCGCAGCAGAAAGGCCCCCCTGGCGCGTGGTCCGTCCAGAAGTCCGGCGAGAACGTCCATGCGTCACAGCGTACGCAGACCCGTAGACGCGCGCATATGACATTGAGCCTTTGAAGCATGGAGAGTCCAAGCGCGAGCCGCGAATCTTGAGGCATGACAGAGAACACGAAGCAGAACACGGTGTTGGTGACGGCGGCGACGGGCAAGACCGGACGGCGGGTGGCGGAGCGGCTCACGGCGCTCGGAGCGACGGTGCGGGCGGGCTCGCGCAAGGGCGACGTCCGATTCGACTGGGAGGACCAGTCGACCTGGGCGGCAGCCCTGAACGGCGCGGACGCCGCGTACATCGCCTACTACCCGGACCTCGCGGCCCCCGGCGGCGCCGAGGCCATGCAGGCCTTCGGCCGGATCGCGAAGGAGAACGGGGTGCGGCGCGTGGTGCTGCTCTCCGGGCGCGGCGAGCCGGACGCGCTGGTGGCCGAGGGCGAACTGCGGTCGTCCGGACTGGATCTGACGGTCGTTCGGGCGAGTTTCTTCGCGCAGAACTTCAACGAGGGCGCGATGTACGAAGCCGTGCTCGGCGGCGAGATCCCCTTCCCGGCCGGCCAGACCGCCGAGCCCTTCATCCACGCGGACGACCTCGCGGACGTGGTGGTCGCGGCGCTCACCGAGGACGGCCACGCCGGCGTGGTCCACGAGCTGACCGGCCCCCGGCTGCTCACGTTCGAGGAGGCGGCTGCCGAGATCAGCCGCGCGACGGGCCGTCAGGTGCGCTACCTCCCGGTGTCCGCCGACGAGTACGCCGAGATGCTCCAGCACTACGGCTTCCCCGGGCCGGAGTCGGAGTGGCTGGCGGGCCTGTTCGCCATGCTGCTCGACGGGCACAACGCCCATGTGACGGACGGCGTGTACAAGGTGCTGGGCCGGGCCCCGAAGGACTTCGCGGACTTCGCCCGGGAAGCGGCCGAGTCGGGCGCCTGGAACGGGTGAGCCGCCCGCACCGGTGCTGAGCCTCCCCCGGCCGGGGGAGGCTCAGCGCTCCTTGCGGAAGGCCAGCAGTCGGTACCGGGGGTCGGGGCGGCACGTCTGGGGATCGGGCAACGCGACGAGCCGGTCGGCCAGTTCGGCCGCCGTCGCCTGGTCGTGGCCCCTGAACCAGGACGCGAAACCCCCAGCGAGCAGCGACTTCGCGGTCCCCTGCGGCGAGCGCCCCTGGCCGTGGCCGACGAAGCGAGTCTCCCCGGCGGGCTTCAGCCCGTGCGCGGCGGCGTGCCGCTCGACGAGATCCGCGCGGTCGAAGGCGTCCTCGTACGAGCGGTACGGCGCGAGCACCTCGTCGATGTCGCTGGACACGTCGTGTCCCGCGTCCTTGTCGACGGTCGCGACGAACACCCCGCCGGGCCGCAGCGCCCGTGCCGCCTCGGCCACCACGGCATCCGCCTCCCGCACCAGATGGAGCAGCCACACCGCGGAGACGGCGTCCACGGCCTCGGCGGCCAGCGGCAGCCGGCGCACGTCCGCGAGGACGACGCGGCCCACGCGCTCGGCGGCCTTGCGGGCCATGCCGTACGAGCCGTCGGCGCCCGTCACCAGCAGCCCCGGCCGGATCAGACGCTCCGTCACCAGGCCGGTGCCGCAGCCGATATCGAGCAGGGTGCGGGCTTCGGCGGGCACAAGGCCGAGGACCGCCGCGGCCGCGGCCTCGGCCCTGGGCACACCCCCTCGGGTGGCGTCGTAGGCGGCGGCCTCGGAGTCGTAGTCGAGCATGTGACCGAGGATGCCACGTGGTCCTCGCCGTGACGGAGTCGTCGAGGCGACGAGATGTGGAGGCGTGGAGGCGTCGCGGCGTGGAGGCTCAGCTCGCGCCGTGGCCCGAGGCGATGTCCTCCACGCGCTGGGCGAGCTGGAAGTCCTTCTCCGTCACCGCCCCGCCCGCGTCATGGCTGTTCATCGACAGGGCGAGGGTGTTGTAGCCGAGCGTGAGATCCGAGTGGTGGTTGAGCTCCTCCTGGATCTGCGCGATGTGCACGACCATCGCGGTGGCCGCGAAGTGGGAGGACAGGCGGTAGGAGCGGGCGATCCGGTCGCCCTCCTGGGACCAGCCGGGAAGCTCCCGCAGCCGGTCCTCGATCTCCTTCTGCGACAGCGGCTCTGTGGGCATGACCGGGATCCCTTCGGGAGACGGCAGGCGACCCGGCCACCCTATGACGTGCGATCAGCTCTGGCGACGCCACCGGCGAGCCGCGCCGGACGTGTCCCCGCGGCGCGTCGGACCTCGCTCCCCCGGATGGGCCAGAGCAGGCTCCGGCTCCTGTGTCGTGGTGCGCGGCTCACGGCTTCACTGCCTCGTACGGGGTCTCACTGCCTCGTGGGGGGGGGCTCACTGCCCCGACCGCAGGACCTGCTCGATCGTGTCGGCCTGTTCGGCGGGCTTGTCGGGGCGGTGGCGCAGCACCCGGGCGAAGCGGAGGGCGACGCCTGCGGGGTAGCGCGAGGAGCGTTGGAGTCCGTCGTAGGCGATCTCCACGACGAGCTCGGGGCGGACCTGCACGGTGTACCCGTCGTCGGCGACGGCGAGCTCGCCCAGCCGCTCCGTCTGCCAGTGCAGCATCTGGTCGGTCAGCCCCTTGAACGTCTTGCCGAGCATGACGAACGTGCCGTCGGCCGCGCGGGCGCCGAGGTGGAGGTTGGACAGGAGTCCGGTGCGTCTGCCGTGGCCGCGCTCGACGGCGAGGACGACGAGGTCGAGGGTGTGTACGGGCTTGACCTTGAGCCAGGAGCGGCCGCGGCGGCCGGCGACGTACGGCGCGTCGAGGGCCTTGACCAGGACGCCCTCATGGCCCCTGCGCAGGGTCTCGGCGAAGAACTCCTCTGCTGCGGCGACCTGTTCGGCCGACGCGGGGTCGGCGACGACGCTGCGGCGTACGCGCATGGGCTCGGGGACGAGGCGGGCGAGGACCTCGTGGCGTTCGCCGCCGGGGAGGTCGAGGACCGCCTCGCCGTCGGCGGCCAGCACGTCGAAGAAGACGGGCACCAGGGGAAGCGCGGCTCTGGCGGCGTCCACGTCGAGGCGCGAGCCGACGCGGGAGGCGATGTCCTGGAAGGCGAGGGGCCGGCCGACGGGGTCCAGGGCGATCACCTCGCCGTCCAGGATGAAGTGATCGCCCGTCATCTCGCGTGCGGCCAGGACGACGTCGGGGAGGCGGTCGGTGATGTCGTCGAGGGAGCGGGTGTAGACCCGGATCTGGTCCTGGGCGCGGTGCACCTGGACGCGGATGCCGTCGAGCTTCTCCTCGACGACGGCGGGGGCGTCGAGCGTCTGGACGGCCTCGGTCACGGACTTGGCGGTGTGCGCGAGCATCGGCTGCACGGGCACGCCGACGCGCAGGCGGAACCCGGCCAGCGCGGACGGCCCTTCGGCGAACAGGGCGCGTGCGACGCGCGGCAGCGAGCCGTCGAGCATCACGGCCCGGCGCACGTCCGCGGCCGGCGCTTCGGCGGCCTTGGCGACGGCCTCGAGCGCGATCGCGTCGAGCGCTCCCTGGCGCACCTCGCCGGTCAGCAGCCGCATCAGGAACGCCTGCTCGTCGGCGGTGGCGGCGCCCATGAGGTCGTGGACGCGCCGCTTGCGCTCGGCGGTGGAGCCGGGCCCTGAGACGTCCGCGATCCGGGACAGCGCGAGGTCGACGTCGGACACGGCGAGCGCGGGGCGCTCGGCGGGGGCGACGGGCTCCTTGAGGATGCTCCATCCGATGCCGATGCGCCCTTGGGGCAGCCGCCCGGCGAGATACGCGATGACGAGCCCGACGTGCTCGGCGTCGGTCTCCCGGAACAGCTCGGCCAGCGCGTCGATCTTCCGCGACCGCGCGGAGGTCTGGGCGACGCGCTGGGAGACCTCGGCGAGCCGGGCGATCAGCATGGCCCCATGGTCCACCGCAGGGACGGAACGCGCACGCGCGGCCGGGGGCGGGTCCGGGTTCGGTTCCGAGGGGCGGGGACGGAACGCGCACGCGCGGGCGGGGGGGTCGGGGTGCGGTTCCGAGGGGCGGGTCGCCCCTGGGAAGGGTCCGGTCCGGGGAAGGTTCGGGTCCGGTTCACGAAGGGGTCGGGTCCGGGGGGAGCAGCCCGTCCAGATACCCCTCCAGCAGCCGCAGCGCCGCCCGCCCCGTCTGCACCCCCAGCAGTGTGTACGCCGTCAGCCCGTCGACCAGGCTGATCAGCCGCATCGCCTCGTCGTCCGCGTCCCGCCCCTCCCCCAGCCCCGACTGCCTCAGCAGCTCCGCCAGCAGCGCGGCCAGCTTCGGGATCCCCTCCCGCGCCTCCCCCGCGAGCCGGTCGTCGTGCACCGCCCGGGCGAAGTACGCCGCCCCCACCAGCGTGCCCACCCTGCTCTTGTCGTCCAGCGGCAGCATTCCGACCAGGCATTCCCTGAGCACCGTCCGCGGCGGCGGCGCCTCGCCGTTCTCCCCGCCGGCCGCCGCGATCCGCTCCCTGATCCGCGCGTCCGCCAGCGTGTTGATGTGCCGCAGGGCGAAGAGCAGCATCTCGTCCTTCGTACGGAAGTAGTGCTGGAGCCGCCCCAGCGAGATGTCCGCCTCCGCGGCTACGTCCCGCAGGCTCACCCCGTCGAGCCCCCGGGTGCCGGCGATGCGCAGGAGCGCCTCCGCGATCTCCAGGCGTCTGGCTTCGTGGTCCACCTTCTTGGGCACCGGGCGGTTCCTCTCTCTCGGTTCGTCGGCTGTCAGCTCGTCGGCTCTCGCGGCTCATCGGCCCCTCCCGATGTCCGTCGGCCGACTTTTACAAGTCACTTGTACCGTTGTAACGTATCGCTATCCAATACAGTTGACTTGGAAAGCGGAGCTCCCATGTCCCTGCACGCCGCCCCACGCCTACGGCCGCCCCGCCACCAGGTCGACCCCCGGGCCCGCCGCTGGTGGACCGTCCAGGCGCTGCTGACGGTGAGCGGCCCGATGCTGCTGACCGCCGTCACGCTCGCCGGGCTCTCCGCGCTGTTCTTCGCCGGCGCGCTCCCCTGGCTCGCCCCGCTGCTGCTGGTCGTCCTCGTGGCGCCCGCGCTCGCCTATCTGACCCTCATGCCGCGCCGCCGGTACGCCGTGCACGCCTGGGAGCTGGGCACGCACTCCGTCTACGCGGCCGGCGGCTGGCTCTGGCAGCAGCGCAGGATCGCCCCGCTGTCCAGGGTGCAGACCGTCGACACGGTCCGCGGCCCGCTCCAGGCGCGGTACGGACTGGCCACGCTCACCGTCACCACCGCCTCCACCGCCGGCGACGTCAAGATCTCCGGGATCCGCGAGGCCGACGCCGAGGAGCTCGCGCGACTCATCGGCGAGGCCGCCGAGACCGTCCCCGGGGACGCCGCATGACGACGACCGCCGCCGCCTGGCGCCGCCCCGACGCCCGTACCCTGCTCGTGCACTGCGGCTGGCTCGCCCCGCCGCTCGCCTCGCTCGCCCTCACCGCGCTCGCCACCGGCGGCGCGATACCCGTGGGCGCCCTGATCACGCTGGCCGCCCTCGCCGTCTCGTTCGCCGTCGTCACCGCCGTAGGCCTGCTCAGCTGGTCCCGCACGGGCTATCAGGTCACCGCCGACGCGTTCGTCGTACGCAGCGGAGTACTGAGCCGCAGCGTGCGCACCGTCCCGCTCCACCGCGTCCGCAGCGTGGACCTGACCGCCACCCCGCTGCACCGGCTGCTGGGCCTCGCCGTCGTCCGGGCGGGCGCCTCCGCGTCGGGCGAGGGCAGGGGCGAGATCGTCCTCAACTCCGTGGCCGCGCCCGAGGCGCACCGGCTGCGCGCCGCCCTGCTCGCCCGCGCCGAGGCCGGCGCGGCGGCCCACGACCCCGTCCTCAGCCGCGTCGACTGGCGGTGGCTGCGCTACGCCCCGCTGACGTTCTGGGTCGTCGGCGGCGTGGGCGTCGTCGTGGGCACGGTCTACCGCGTGCTGGACGGCTTCGGCGTCGAGCTGTGGCGCGTCGGCTTCGTCAGGGACGCGTTCACGGAGTTCGGCCACAGCATGCTCTGGCTGACCGTCCCCGGGGCGCTGCTCGCCGTGCTCGCCCTCGGCTCGATCGGCGCGCTGGCGATGTACGTCGAGAACTGGTGGGGCTACAGCGCGACCTGGACCGACGAGCGCACCCTGACCGTGCGCCGCGGGCTGCTGACCACACGCTCGGTCTCCATCGAGCGCGCCCGGCTGCGCGGCGTGGCGCTCCGCGAGCCGCTGCTGCTGCGGGCCGGCGGCGGCGCGAGCGCGGCGGCCGTCGCGGGCGGGCTCGGCGACAGCGAGGAGACCCGCGCGCGCAGCGCCCTGCTCCCGCCCGCGCCGCGCGAGGAGGCGCTGCGCGTCACCGCGGGCGCGCTCCGCACGGCCGAGCACCCCTTCACCGCGGCCCGCCTCACGCCCCATCCCCGGGCCGCGCTGCGCCGCAGGCTGACGCGCGGGCTGCTGTTCGCCGTCGCTCCGGCCACGGCCGCGCTCCTGGCGCTCGGGCTGCTGCTGACGCCCGTCCTGCTGACCGTCGCCTGGATCTACGCGCTGGTCGCGGCGGCTACGGTGTGGCTGCTGGCCCGGGACGCGTACCGCAGTCTCGGCCATGCGCTGCACGGCGCCCATTTCCTGGTGCGGGCGGGCACGTTCAGCCGGGAAACGGTCGCCCTGGAGCGGGACGCGATCATCGCCTGGACCTTCGTCAGCTCTCCTTTCGGCCGCCGCAACGGACTCCTCACGCTCACCGCCGCGGTCGGGGCGGGCGAACACGGCTACCACGTCCGGGACATGGCGGCCGATCAGGCCGTCGCCTTCGCCTCCGTCGCCGCCCCGGGAATCCTGGAGGAGTTCCTGGAGCGGCCGGCCGGCCAGCGGCCTGTCGGCTGACAGCCCGTCAACCAGCATTGACCGTCGCCCAACAGGCAGCCGGCCAGAGCTTCTAGCACACGGGACCCGCGCGCAACGGCCGGGTCCGGTCTCCCCACGATTCACCCAACTCCCCTAGCCTTCACGTCGACTTGATCGAACTGATCGAACTGATCGAACGAAAGCAAAGGCAGGGGACCATGGGGAAGCTTTCGCGCGCGGCCGTGACGACGACCGTCGCGGCCGGGCTGCTCGCCGTCGCGCTCGCTCCGACCGGGACGGCCGCGCCCCGGGCAGCGGATCCGGGGCAGCTGCCCTACTCGGCAACGACCGGGGTCGGCGTCCACAACGCGTACGAGAAGGCGAAGTACCCGTACTTCGCCGACGCGCTCGACTCCGGGGCGGGGATGCTGGAGGTCGACGTCTGGACCAACGCGTTCGGCAGATCGTGGCGGGTCTCGCACAGCAACCCGATAGGCAACAACAACAACTGCGAGAACGCGGCCAACGCGGCCCAGCTGCGCACCAAGTCCCGCAACCAGGACCTCGGCGGCTGTCTCGCCGACATGAAGGCCTGGCACGACGCCAACCCCGGCCACCGGCCCATCCTCATCAAGATGGAGCTCAAGGACGGCTTCCAGGCCAAGCACGGACGCGGTCCCGCCGCCCTCGACGCGCTCCTCGCCGCCCGCCTCGGCGACGCCCTGTACCGCCCGCGCGACCTGGCCGGCGGGCACCCGGACCTGGACACGGCCGTACGGACGAACGGCTGGCCCGCCCGCTCCGCGCTCGCCGGCAAGTTCATCGTCGAGCTGATCCCCGGCACGGTCGAGGAGGGCAACCCGCTGGACTCGCTGTGGACCGACCGCGAGTACGCCCAGCATCTGCGGGACCTCAAGGCGGCGGGCCGGCTGGGCGAGGCGGGGGCGTTCCCCGCGGTCCACGGCGCGGCCGCCGGCGACCCGCGCACCCGGTACGCCGACGCCTCGATCCGCCCCTGGTTCGTCGTCTTCGACGGGAGCGCGGGCACCTACGCGGGCGGCTCGATCGACACCGCCTGGTACGCCAGGAACCGCTATCTCGTGGTCATGACCGACGCTCACAGCGTGGCGCCCGCGATCGACGGCACCAACCCGACCGAGGCCCAGGCGCGCGACCGGCTGTCCCTGCTGGCGGGCCGTCACGCGAACGTCGTCTCGGCCGACTGGTTCCCGCTGCCCTCCGTGCTCGCCACGGTGGTGCCGCGCGGGACCGGCGAGTAGGCGAAACCGGCACACACGCCGAAAGGGGACCGAGTTCACGGGAACCCACGTGATGGTTTACCGTTCATCTATACGTGGGTGTGACGGTGACCGCCCGCACGCTGACCGCCCCGGCCGGAAACCCCCGTCCGGCCGGGGCTTCTCACCTCCGCCCGCCGAGCGCGGACGGCGATTTCCGGACACAGATCGATCCCGGGTCGACGGTGGGCCGTAGGGGGGCGAGGGAAGCGGCAGGGGTGCGCTGGGCCGTCGGGCTCGCGGAGCCGCACGCCTTCGGCTTCTTCAGCTTCTCCTGCTTCCGCTGCGCCTGCTTCTGCTTCTGCTCGGGCTCATGCTTCGGTTTCGTCGCGTGCGACGGCTTGGGCGTCGACTTGGGCGTCGGCTTCGGCTTCGCTGACGCGGCCGAGGGGGTCAGGCTCGACGGCGCTGGCGACGGCGATACCGACGCGGATGCGGGCGGTGGTACGGGCAGGGCCGGGGGCGCGGACGTCGTCGGCTCGACCGGGGGCTCAGGCTCGTCAGGCACGAGCGGAACGACGGGCGCCACCGGTTCGACGGGCTCGACGGGTACCAGGGGCGCCGCGGGCTCCTCCGGTACGGCCGTCTCCACCGGCAGCGCCGGCAGCGCAGGCGCCTCCGCCTCGTCCGGCAGCGCCGCGTCGTCCGGCGCCTCGGGCAGCGCGGGCGCCTCGGGCAGCTCCGCCTCGACGGGCGCCTCCGCCGGGTCCTCCGGCACGTCGGGGACCTCCGCCTCCTCGGGCGCGTCCGGGATGGCGGGAACCTCCGAGTCCGCCTCCTCCAGGAGTTCGGCGGGCGCGGACTCCTCCGGGTCCACGGGCGGCGCGGGCGGCTTCTCCTCGGCCGGCGCGTCCGGGTCCAGCAGCGGACGCGACGCCGAGGCAGACCCGCCCCGGTCCGCCGCGTCGGCCGTCGAGGCGTCCGAGCCCCGCAGCGCCAGGCCCGCGGCGACCGCGACACCCGCGACGGTCACCGTCACCGCCGCCGCGCCGATCGCGACGGCCGGGACCTTGCCACCGCCGGCCAGCACACGGCGTACGGACTCCCAGCGACCGCCGCGCCCGGCCTCATCCGCCGCCTCGGCCTCCGGGCCGCCCAGGAAGAACATCAGCAGCGCGGGCCGCAGCAGCGCATCGAACCCCTCGTCCGCGCGGGCGAGCACGGCCGCTCGCGTCCGGCATCCCCCGCACCCCGCCATATGCGCTCGCAGCTCGCTCGACCGCTCGGGTGATCCCCACGCCCCGCCCGCCGCCCTCGCCGGCACCCGCTCCCAGTACGTCCCGCACGCCGGGTCTGCCGGCGCCCCGGGGTACGCCCGCAGGAACGCCTGCCGCGCCCCCTCCCGCGCCCGCTCCAGCACCATCGCCGTCGCCGGGGGCGCCGTGCCTATGCGCCCGCCGACCGCGTCGGGAGGCTGCCCCTCCACCTCGGCCAGCCAGAGCGCCTCGACCCAGCGCTTCGGCAGCCCGCCCAGCACGTCCGCGAGGCTGCGCACCGCGGCGGTCAGATGCGCCGGCGCCGTGGGACCTTCGGGCATGGCGGGACTCCTGTGACTCGGGGACGCCTGCGTGAAATCTCACACTCTGCGATCACGCCTTCACCGTCCGAGTCTGGGCGACACCGGCGCCCGCTGCCACCGCTGGCCGCGGAACTGCCCGCTCCGGGCCCGTGGCCCCCGCCGAGCCGGTCCGTGTCCAGACCTCGGTCCTCGACCGTGCGCCGGGCCGCGCCCGCGCATCCCCCACTCGGCGTATTACGGTCGCGGTATGACAACTGTCGCGCCCGACATGAGAGTAGGGCAGCTGCTGCGCGGCTGGCGCGAGCAGCGCCGGATCAGCCAGCTCGAGCTGGCCCTGCGCGCGGACTCCTCGGCCCGCCACATCAGCTTCATCGAGACGGGACGCTCGCGCCCCAGCGAGGAGATGATCCTGCGCCTCGCGGAGCACCTGGACGTCCCCATGCGGGAGCGCAACGCCCTGCTGCTGGCGGGCGGCTACGCGCCGCAGTACACCGAGACCGCCCTCGACGACCCGGCGATGGGCGCCCTGCGCGAGGGCATCAAGGCGCTGCTGGAGGGCTACGAGCCGTATCCGGCGCTCGTCGTCGACGCTACGTACACGGTGGTAGCGGCGAACCGAGGCATCGCGATGCTCATGGAAGGCCTGCCGGAGCACCTGATCACACCGCCCGTCAACGCCGTACGGATCACCCTCCACCCCGAGGGCCTCGCCTCCCGCATCCGCAATCTGCCGCAGTGGCGCGGCCACCTGCTGGCCCAGATGGAGCGCCAGATCGCGCTGGTCCGCTCCGACGCGCTGCGCGAGCTGTACGACGAGGTCGCCGCCTATCCCCTCGCCGAGACCGGCGCCGACGGGGGACACGGCACCGAGCACGGCGAGGACGAGGCGGAGCACGCGTACTTCGCGCTTCCGCTGCGGATCGAGCACGACGGCCGGGTGCTGTCCTTCGTGTCGTCGATCTCGACGTTCAACACGCCTATGGACGTCACCGTCGCCGAGCTGGCCATAGAGACGCTGCTCCCGGCCGACCCGGCGACGGTCGCCTACCTTCAGTCGCTCACGCCCTAGCGCCCGCCCGCAGCGCGGACCACTGGAGCACGGCGAATCCGCCGACGACCAGCGCCTGCATCGGTATCCACACGGCGCCGGCGGTCGTCGGCTCGAACCAGAACGCCAGGGCGGCGACGCTCCCGACGACCCAGAGCAGATTGACGTCGACGACCACCTTCACCGCCGTCGGGGCGGGCTCCGGCCGCGAGGCGAGAGCGCCGACTCCGGCCGCGAACAGGGTGAGGAGGACGCCCAGTTCGACCAGGAGGGTCGAGTCGACGCCCAGCAGCCGGCCGAGCGGCCCGGAGGCGAGAGCGTACGCCAGTCCGTTGGCGCCGGTGACGACGGCGTCGAGCGCGAGCAGGCGGCGCAGCATGGTCTTCGGCTCGGTGGTACGGGAGATGCCGGCGAGCAGGGCAGCGGACATGGCGGATCAGCCTCCATCGAGGGCAAAGGGCCGGTCGGTGACCCGGAGCTCGGACGGAGTGCGCCGCCCGAGTTCCGGTAGCGCAAGCCTGCCCGGCGCCGCGGACGGGGTCGATTACCGCAGAGGTAATGGTGAGCGTGGATCCCTGCCCAGGTCACAGCCCCCTCCCCCAGCGCACACGAGCCACGGGGAGCCAGACAGGGAGCCACTGCCCGGTTAGCGCGGCCGTTCGCACTCCTGTCTCGTCCTCTCGCCGCCACTCGCTCTGAAGATGTCGTCCATCGCTTCCGCACCCGATGTGATCACCGGACGCAGCTGCTTGCGGTACACGCGCTCAGTGGTGGTGCTGCCGCTATGGCCCACGACGCGAGCGATGACCTCGATCGGGATTCCGTGGTCCGACAGGAGCGACACAAAGCTCGTGCGCAGCATCCGCGTCCGTATCGGCGTCACCAGTACGCGACGGCGTCACTGATCAAGGTCGACGTGACGACGCTGTGGGAGGACTCCCGCACGGTCGAAAGCTCCTCGGACCTGAGCAAAGCCGAGATCGTCACCGTCTACCCGCATCGCCATATGGTCCCCGGGGAGTTGTAGCGCGAGATCTACGCGCGGGCTCAGTCGCACATCGACGTTCTCGTGTACTCCGGACTGTGGCTGTCGGAGGATCCGCTCTTCCATGACCTACTCAAGGCCAAAGTGCAGGGGAACGCACAGGTGCGCATCCTGCTCGGGGACCCGGACTGCGCCGCGGTCAAGCAGCGCGGCATAGACGAGGGTCACCAGATCATGGACGGGAAGATTCGCAATGCGCTGATGAACTATCGGCCGCTGTTCGGCAGCCATCCTGACATCGCCTTCCGGCTGCATGACGCGACGCTCTACAACTCCCTGTTCCGAGCCGATGACGAGATGCTGGTGAACACCCACGTCTACGGGATCGGTGCGTACATGGCACCTGCGCTCCATCTGCGACGAATGCCGGGTGGAGGACTCTTCGACACGTACGCGAATGGCATCGAGCAGACCTGGGGAGGCGCGCGCCAGGTAACGGACCACGACCTCATGGGAGCTTGAGCATGGGACGCATTGACTACCTCCACGACCCGGACGCCCCGCCGGCGAACTCCGTAGTGCCGTCCGTTGTTGCGTTCGTCCAGAACGACGCGGGCGAGGTGCTCGTCATCCAGCGTTCCGACAACGGCCGGTGGGCACTCCCCGGCGGCGGGCACGACGTCGGGGAATCCATCAGCGACACGGTGGTACGCGAGGTCTGGGAAGAGACCGGCATCAAGGCCGAGGTCGTCGACATGTCCGGGATCTATACGGACCCTGGCCACGTGATGCTGTACGACGACGGCGAGGCGCGGCAGCAGTTCAGCATCTGTTTCCGGGCGCGGCCGATCGGCGGGGACGTTCGTACGAGCGACGAGACGACACAGGTCCGCTGGGTCGCCCCAGCGGACCTAGCCGAACTCGACATCCACCCGACGATGCGGCTGCGCATCGAGCATGCGATGGATCGGGCGCGGTCGGCTCCCTACATCGGCTGACGCTTGGCCGCGGAAACCCGCTCCAATACGCGGGCCGTGCTGGCCAGGATCTCCGGTTCAGCACGGCGGATGAACGTGCCAATGAGGCTGTCTGGCCCGTACCGCCCGGCGATCTCGTTCACCCGATCCACTGGATTGGTGGGCGTGCCGTCGGGAGTCGTGTTCATGTCGCAGTAGCAGAGAGCGTCGTTGAGATGCGCGTGCTCTCTAGGAAACTCGGCCTCCAGCTCATCGCGCAGGCCGCGCGCCTCGGCTTCCATCCAGGCGCAGGAGTGATGGGCAACGAGGCGTACGACGCGTGCGTCTGCGTCGGCGATATCCCGCAGGTACCGCGCGCCGTCCAGCGGGTGGAAGCCGGTCTTGGCGAGGTCCGGGGCGTATCCGATGTCGTGGAGCACGGCCGCTGCTTCTAGAAGGTCAGCGTCTGCACCGAGGATGGGGGCGACGGTGCGCGCTCGCTCTGCCACCCCCAGCGAGTGTTTCCACCGCCGCGGCAGCGGGTCGGCCAGCAGCGATTCGGCGAGGGGGTAAGCCCACTCTGTCAGTTCCGTTGCACTCACAGCGTGGAACGCTCCTCTCGGTCCGGCAGGGCCAACACAGTGCGCTGCTTCCCTTGCCGCGCCTCCGAAAGCAGCCCGGCAGCTTCGAGCTTGCCGAGCGCCTTGGTCACGGTCGGGCGCGAGACACCAAACCGTGTGGCGAGCGCGGACGTGCTGGGGAACGAGGCACCCACCACGATGCCGTCTCTCGTGATCACATCAGCGAGCTGCTCGGCCAACGACCGGCGGTCGAAGCTCTGCCCTTCCCGAACCACGCGCCACCGCCCGCCCGGCGCCGGTTCGGCCAATCCCTCCTGCCGAAGCACGTTGAAGGCCCGGAGCGCGACGCCCCGAGACACCCCGTGCTCCTCCATGAGGGTCGCGAGCGTCGGCAACTCCGCCATCTCTGGCTTGGCCTGAATCTCCGCCTTCATGACATCCGCGATCTGTGCGAAGGTCCCCCGAGGGCTGGCCTGCTGCGACACACGCTCTCTTCTCCCTACGTGCCGTTGTCGACCTCAAGCCTCGCATGGGCCGGCGCGCGGTCGACAGCTCGCCAGCGCGGCGCTGGCGTCTGAGGTGCAACTCCCATTCTCTGGATCGATGGCCGTCGCGCCCACACCCTGCCGCGACGATACGCGTGCCTCGACACGGGGGAGTTTTCCCTACTTCACTAGGGGCTCGCCCGCCGCATGGGGCCACAGCTACAGCCACGGCCCGCATGTGGGAAACCCTCCAAAGCCTCGAAGCCGTCGGTATGGACGTTGTTGACCGATCTGGGTAGAGCTACAGATCAGGAGATCAACGTTCCCCGCCCCCGTTGGTCACAGTGCCTGGCAAAATCACTCGTACAGGCGGCGAGGTAGGGGGATGCTCGATGGGGAGCCAGTTGCGTGTCGGTGAAGTGCTGCGGTCCTCGCAGAACAGGGATCCGTCTGTCGCGGTCATGGACGGCTACCCGAACATCCACTACCTCACGGCCTCGAAAGTCCTCGCGCAGGTGCAGCTGAGCAAAGGAATCAACCCAATCGCGAAGGTCAAGACTGCTGGTGTTGCGCGGCGTCCGGCGATCCTCATTCGTTCGAGCCCATGGAAAGCCGGAACGGCCGAGACTCCCTGGCACGATGTGTTCGACCTGGACAACGGGCGCGTCCGCTACTTCGGTGACCATCGCGTCGACCACACCGTCCCCGTGGGCACTACGCAGGGCAATGCCGTCTTATTGGAAGCCTGGACCAGCCACAAAGCGACGACCGCGCCACAGCGGGCCTTGGCCGCACCACTGCTCGTCTTCGCAACGGTCACTCGCAACAAGACCCCCAAGGGGTACGTTCAATTCTGCGGCTTGGCAGTCATAGAGCACGCTGAGCAGCTCGAACAGCACGACAAGGGCCAGCCCTTTCCCAACTATCTATATGAGCTGGCCCTTCTGGACCTGCGCACGGAAGATGACCAGGTCGATTGGGCCTGGATCGAGGCGCGGGGCGATCGGAGGCTCTCAGCCGGCGAGGCGCTGGAGCGTGCCCCGCTCGCTTGGCGGCGTTGGGTGG
Organism: Streptomyces sp. NPDC051907; assembly: GCF_040681075.1. Taxonomy (NCBI): domain Bacteria; kingdom Bacillati; phylum Actinomycetota; class Actinomycetes; order Kitasatosporales; family Streptomycetaceae; genus Streptomyces; species Streptomyces sp. NPDC051907. The sequence goes on from NZ_JBFAYB010000052.1 coordinate 58,973, forward strand.
AGAGTGGCCAGGCCGTCCGCCCAGAGGTACACCAGCGATCCGATCGCCTTCAGGAACCCGAGGCTCATTCTCGTTCCGCCGGCGACAGGCGCTCGGATGAAGACGCGTTAATCCCTGCGCCTCGGCGGCCTAACGACGGGACAGCGTCTCGCGCCGAGAAAGACGAAGCGCGGCAGGAGCTCGCCCCTAGATTGCTCGTTGAGAAGCTGAAGAGCCTCAGGCTCCATCTGCAGAACGGCCGTCAGAGTCGGCACAAGCCTTTGGCACTGCTGTGGGCTATCGCCAGGATCGGCCGCGGGGAGTCGCGGCTCGCCCCCTGGCAGGAGTTCCGTAGCGAGGTTGGCGGGCTGTTGGTCGAGTTTGGTCTTCCCACTTCATCCTCAACCCCGGAGTATCCCTTCTGGCATCTGCGGACGAGCGAACTGTGGGAGGTCCATGGCGTCCCGTCCGCGCAAGCGGGCACGCCCAGCGCCGCAGCCTTTGACAGATCCAACCCCAAGGCAGGGGTCACCGAGCAAGCCGCCCAGTTGTTGAGGGATCCGTTCGTACGTAACCAGGCGATCGCTGTTCTCCGGGAGACGTACCTCGCAGATTTCGATCAGCACGCTCTGATGGAGCGACTTGGGCTGGCCGGTCATGAGAGCGCGAGCGGTGTCGAGGCTGGCTCAAAGGAGCAGGAACATCAGGGCCCTGCCGCTCGCCGCACCACGAATACCTCGCGACTTGTGCGCGACACGAAACTGGCGACCAAGATCAAGGAGATGCACGCCGATCACTGCCAGGTCTGTGGAATACAGCTGGCGACACGGTTCGGCACGTACAGCGAGGCGGCCCACATCCGCGGTCTTGGCCAGCCGCACAACGGACCCGACGAGCTTGCCAACCTGTTGGTGCTGTGCCCCAATCACCACGTGCAGTTCGACACGTTGGCTATCTACATCGATCCGGACGGCATCGTCCGCTCGACTGCGGATGGCAGTCAATCGGGCGAGCTCCGCCGGCTACCGGAGCACCGGATCAGCGAGACCCATCTCCGCTATCAGCGCGCTCTATGCGGCAGGAACACACCGGACCAGGAGGCGCGCGGCTAGGCCACCGCTCCTCTTGTAGAAGGTGGCTTAACCCATAGTGAGTACCCCTCCCAATCCCCCGGTGGTTTCTCATCGAGGCGCCGCGAACCCGTGGGGAGCCAAACTGGGAACCACACTCGGCGACACCAATCGGACCCTCCCCGGCTTCCACGGACGGTCGCTCCCCGTTCTAGCTCTAGATGGGCCCGTACCACCCCCGCTTCCTGAGCCCTCTCTCACCCCTGCCCTACCGCAGGGGTAATGCGGGGCCGGACGCGGGGAGTCGGCGCAGAGGACCCCGAGCAGCACCGGGCGGAGGGTCCGTCCGGCGCGGGCGCGGAAGCCCCACCAGCGCCGGGCGGCAGGTCCCGACCAGCGCCGAGCTGGGGATCCCGACCAGCGCCGGCGCGTAGCGTCCCGGCGCCGGGACGCCTGCGTTCCTGGGCAATCCCCCGCGCCCGCGGCTCCGAATAGGACGCGTGTGGGCGCGCCGGACGGCGGTGTGCCCGACCTGGCTGCTGGGGGAGCGCAGGTGGGAGCGTTCATCGGGGTACGCGTGCTGGCACAGGACGGGAGGCAGGTGTGGGTCGCGGTGAGCGGCCGGCTGGCCAGGACCACCGCGCCGGTGCTGGCACATGCGCTGCGGCTGCGCGAGGCCGAGGGGTTCGCCTCTCTCTTCGTGGACGTCACCTCGCTCGGCGACGACCGCGAACTGGCCCCGGGCGAGTTATGGGAGGCGTTCCCGGACGGCAGGCGGCTGGCGTTCCACATCATCGGCCCCGTCGAGGGCCTGGGGTCGCCTCCCGGCCGCGACCCCCGGTTCGTCTTCCATCCGGACACCGCCTCGGCGTGGCGCACCTGGATGGGAGCGCCGGATCAGTGCGCGGCGGTGGACCTGGTCCCGTGACGGGTCGCCTCAGGCGGCGCCGTCGTCCCGCGCCGGGCGGCGGGCCTCGGGCGACGCCTCGGCCGCCGGGTCGGCGCCGCCGAGGGCGTCGGCGCGTCCGTGCTCCTCGTGTTCGGCGGAACGGGCGACTTCGGCGCGGATCATCGCGTTGAGCGCGGCGAAAGGGTCGATGGGCATGGCTGTGCACCTCGTGGCGTGATGTGGCTGATGGCTGCTCGAACGGGCCGGACTCGGCGAACGCCGGGTCTCTCAGCAGCGCAGGACAGCGCAGCGCACAGCCCGCGGCGGCAGCGGGGGCCACGCCGGGCGCAGGGCCGAGGGGCGGTACGCGCCCGGGCGGG
>NZ_JBFAYB010000053.1:0-60329 GCF_040681075.1 Streptomyces sp. NPDC051907
GCGGGAACGTTTTCGGCCTGGTTGGATGTTGACCCTGGTACGACAGCTCGTCGAGCTAGAGAAGAGGCGACGTGACTACTGTTCTGACACCTGGCCAGCGCCGCGGCGACCGCGGCGAGCTCCTCGCCGGGCGGGGCCGCGGCGAGCTCGTCGAGATGCCGCTCGTAGAACCCGGTGTCCAGCCGCCCGGCGGCGAAGTCGGGGTGCTCCAACGACCGTACGAGCAGATCCCGGTTGGTGACGGTCCCGTGCACCCGGGCGGTGCGCAGGGCGTGGGCGAGCCGGCGCACGGCCTGCTCCCGGGTGGGCGCCCAGGCGATCACCTTGGCGATCATGGCGTCGTAGTGCACGCCGACGGCGTCGCCCGCCTCGTAGCCGGTGTCGACGCGCACCCAGGGGGCAGGGACCGGGCCCCCCGGGCGCGCGTCGGCCGGCGCGAGGCGCAGCTGGTGCAGCGGACCCGTCTGGGGCGTCCAGTCGCTCGCCGGGTCCTCCGCGTACAGCCGCGCCTCCACCGCGTGGCCGCTCGGCGCCGGGGGCTCGGGCGGGAGCGGCGCGCCTTCGGCGACCTGGAGCTGGAGCGCCACCAGGTCCAGGCCGAACACCGCCTCGGTGACGGGGTGCTCCACCTGGAGGCGGGTGTTCATCTCCAGGAAGTGGGGCGTGTCGCCGACGACGAGGAACTCCACCGTGCCTGCTCCCCGGTAGTCCGTCGCGCGCGCCGCCCGCACCGCCGTCTCGTGCAGCTCGGCGACGAGCCCGGCGGGCAGGCCCGGCGCCGGGGACTCCTCGATCACCTTCTGGTGGCGGCGCTGGAGCGAGCAGTCGCGGGTGCCCAGCGTCCACACCGTGCCGTGCGCGTCCGCCAGGATCTGGACCTCCACATGGCGCCCGCGCTCCAGGTACGGCTCCAGGAAGACCTCGCCGTCCCCGAACGCCGACGCCGCCTCGGCGCGGGCCGCGGCCAGCTGCCCGGCCAGCTCGGACAGGGTGCGCACCACCCGCATGCCCCGTCCCCCGCCGCCCGCCGCCGCCTTCACCAGCACGGGCAGGTCGGCCTCGGTCACCTCGGTCAGGGGCGCGACGCCCATCAGCTCCTTGGCCCGCGTCTTGGACGCCATGGCCTCGATCGCCGCCGGGGGCGGCCCGATCCAGACCAGGCCCGCGTCCGTCACCGCCCGCGCGAAGTCCGCGTTCTCCGACAGGAAGCCGTAGCCGGGGTGCACCGCGTCCGCGCCCGCCGCCAGCGCGGCCTTCACGATCAGGTCGCCGCGCAGATAGGTGTCCGCCGGGGTCGAGCCCGGCAGCCGTACGGCCGTGTCCGCCTGCCGTACGTGCAGCGCGGAGGCGTCCGCGTCGGAGTGCACCGCGACGGTCGCGACGCCGAGCTCACGGCAGGTGCGGAAGACCCTGCACGCGATCTCCCCGCGGTTCGCGACCAGAACAGAGCGAATCATCTGTGCCTCACATCCTGAAGACGCCGAAGCCGCCGCGCGCGCCTTCGACCGGGGCCGTGTGGATCGCGGACAGGCACAGGCCGAGGACCGTGCGGGTGTCGCGGGGGTCGATGACGCCGTCGTCGTACAGCCGCCCGGACAGGAACATCGGCAGCGACTCGGCCTCGATCTGCTGCTCCACCATCGCCCGCAGTCCGGCGTCGGCCTCGTCGTCGTACGGCTGGCCCTTCGCGGCCGCCGAGGCGCGCGCGACGATCGAGAGCACCCCGGCCAGCTGCTGCGGGCCCATCACCGCCGACTTGCTGCTCGGCCAGGCGAAGAGGAAGCGCGGGTCGTACGCCCGGCCGCACATGCCGTAGTGCCCGGCGCCGTAGCTCGCGCCCATCAGCACCGACAGGTGCGGCACCCGCGAGTTGGACACCGCGTTGATCATCATCGCGCCGTGCTTGATGATGCCGCCCTGCTCGTACTCCTTGCCGACCATGTAGCCGGTGGTGTTGTGCAGGAAGAGCAGCGGAACGTCGCGCTGGTTGGCGAGCTGAATGAACTGCGCCGCCTTCTGGGACTCGGCCGAGAACAGCACGCCCTGGGCGTTGGCCAGGACGCCGACCGGATAGCCGTGCAGCTCGGCCCAGCCCGTCACCAGGCTCGGCCCGTACAGCGGCTTGAACTCGTCGAAGTCCGAGCCGTCCACGATCCGTGCGATCACCTCGCGCGGGTCGAAGGGCGTCTTCAGATCGCCGGGGACGATGCCGAGCAGCTCCTCCTCGTCGTACTTCGGCGGCGCGGCGGGGGCCGGGTCCCGGTGCGCCTTGCGCCAGTTGAGCCGGGCCACCACGCGCCGCGCCTGGCGCAGCGCGTCGCTCTCGTCGAGCGCGAAGTAGTCCGCGAGCCCCGAGGTGCGCGCGTGCATCTCCGCGCCGCCGAGCGACTCGTCGTCGCTCTCCTCGCCGGTCGCCATCTTCACCAGCGGCGGTCCGCCGAGGAAGACCTTCGACCGCTCCTTGATCATGACGGTGTGGTCGGACATGCCGGGGACGTACGCCCCGCCCGCCGTCGAGTTGCCGAAGACGACCGCGACGGTGGGGATGCCGGCCGCCGACAGCCGCGTCAGATCCCGGAACAGCGCCCCGCCGGGGATGAAGATCTCCTTCTGGGACGGCAGGTCGGCGCCGCCGGACTCGACCAGCGAGATGCACGGCAGCCGGTTGGCGTAGGCGATCTCGTTGGCGCGCAGCGCCTTCTTCAGCGTCCACGGGTTGGACGCCCCGCCCCGCACCGTCGGGTCGTTGGCCGTGATCAGGCACTCCACGCCCTCGACCGTCCCGATCCCGGTGACCATGGACGCGCCCACCGGGTAGTCGCTGCCCCACGCGGCGAGCGGCGACAGCTCGAGGAAGGGCGTGTCGGGATCGACGAGCAGCTCGACGCGCTCGCGGGCGGTCAGCTTTCCGCGCCCCCGGTGCCGGGCGACGTACTTCTCGCCGCCGCCCGCGAGGGCCCCCGCGTGCGCGGCGTCCAGCTCGGCGAGCTTGGCGAGCATGGCCTCGCGGTGGGCCGCGTACTCCGGCCCTGCGGGGTCGAGCGACGAGGCGAGGACGGTCACAGCAGTACCTCCGGGATGTCGACATACCTCGAACGCAGCCACTCCCCCAGCGCCTTGGCCTGCGGGTCGAAGCGGGCCTGCGCGGCGACGCCTTCGCCGAGGATCTCCTCGACGGTGAAGTTCAGGGCCCGCAGATTGGGCAGGACGTGCCGTACGACGCTGAGCCCCGCGGTCTCCGGCAGCAGCTCGCGGAACCGGTCCACGGTCAGCTCGTGGGCGAGCCAGCTCCAGGCCTCCTCGGACCTGGCCCAGACGCCGACGTTGGCGTCGCCGCCCTTGTCGCCGCTGCGGGCGCCGGCGACCAGCCCGAGCGGCGCGGCCCGCGTCGGCCCCGCGGGCGGCGCCGCGGGCAGCCGGACCGCCTCGGCCGCCTGGGCCGCCTGGTTGAGGGCCTCGACCGCCCGCGTGCGGACGGGGTGCGGCTGCACGACCCGCTGCCCGTCGGGCAGCACGGCGGTGTGCGTCACCTCGGCCGCGTCGACGTACCGCGCCTCGAACACCCCGTAAGGCGCGCCCTTTCCGGGCGGGGCGGTCACATGGAAGCCCGGGTAGCTGCCGAGCGCCAGCTCGATCGCCGCGCCGCTCACCGCGCGCCCGACCTTCTCGGGGTCGCCGTCGCGCACGACGAGCCGCAGATAGGCGCTGGCGCGCTCCTCGGTGTCGCCGTCGACGTGGTCGGTGCGGGCCAGCTCCCAGCGCACCTCGGCGGGGCGGGACGCGCCGAGGGCGTCGTCCAGCTGGTCCTGGACGAGGCGGGCCTTGGCCTCGATGTCGAGTCCGGTCAGCACGAACACGATCTCGTTGCGCCAGCCGCCGACGCGGTTGAGGCCGACCTTGAGGGCGGGCGGCGGCGCCTCGCCGCGCACGCCGTCGATGCGGACCCGGTCGGGTCCGTCCTGCGTCAGCCGTACGGTGTCGAGGCGGGCGGTGACGTCGGGTCCCGCGTAGCGCGCGCCTCCCGTCTCGTACAGGAGCTGGGCGGTGACCGTGCCGACGTCGACGAGGCCGCCGGTTCCGTCGTGCTTGGTGACGACGGACGTTCCGTCGGCGTGGACCTCGGCGAGGGGGAAGCCGGGGCGGCGCACGTCGTGGCCGCCGAAGAAGGAGTAGTTGCCGCCGGTGGCCTGGGTTCCGCACTCCAGGACGTGCCCGGCGACGACCGCGCCGGCCAGCTTGTCGTACTCCGTGGGAGCCCAGCCGAAGTGGGCCATGGCGGGTCCGGTGACCAGGGCGGCGTCGGTGACGCGGCCGGTGACCACGATGTCCGCGCCGGCGCTCAGACAGGCGGCGATCCCGGCGCCGCCGAGGTAGGCGTTGGCGGTCAGCGCGCCCGGGAAGCGCTCGGCGAGGTCGTCGCCCTCGACGTGGGCGACCTTGACGGGGACGCCGACGCGGCCGGCGAGCTCGCGCACGGCGGCGGCGAGGCCCGCCGGGTTGAGGCCGCCCGCGTTGGCGACGATCTTCACGCCGCGCTCGTGGGCGAGGCCGAGGTTCTCCTCCAGCTGCCGCAGAAAGGTCTTTGCGTAGCCGAGGCTGGGGTCCTTGAGGCGGTCGCGGCCGAGGATCAGCATGGTCAGCTCGGCGAGGTAGTCGCCGGTCAGCACGTCCACCGGCCCGTCGGTCAGCATCTCCCGCACCGCCTCGAAGCGGTCGCCGTAGAAGCCGGAGGCGTTCGCGATGCGGAGCACGGCTCACGCCTCCTTGGGCTCGCGGCCGGGGCCGGCCGGTCCCGCGAAGGCCTGGGCGATGTCCAGCCAGCGGTCGGCGTCGGGGCCCTCGGCGCGCACGGCGAGGTCGGCGCGGTGCGCGCGCTGGGTCACCAGCAGGCAGAAGTCATGGGCGGGGCCGCTCACCCGCTGGGCCGCGTCCTTGGGCCCGTCCGCCCACAGCTCGCCGTCGGGCGCGGTCAGCTCGACGCGGAAGGGCTCGGCGGGCGGGGTGAGGCCGTGGACCGAGAAGGCGTAGTCGCGGGCCCGGACGCCGATGCGGACGATGTGCCGCAGCCGCGCGGTCGGGGCGCGTACGGCGCCGAGGGCGTCGGCGACGTCCTGGCCGTGCGCCCAGGTCTCCATCAGCCGGGCGCTGGCCATCGAAGCGGCGCTCATGGGCGGGCCGTACCAGGGGAAGCGCGTCCCCGGCGGAGCCTCGCGCAGGGCCTGCTGGAGTCGCTCGCGGCCCTCGCGCCAGCGGGCCAGCAGCTCGGCGGGAGGCAGGGCCGCGCCGGCCTCCGCGCCGTCGTCGACGAAGCCGTGCGGCGAGGCGAGGGCCTTGTCGATCTCGGCGGCGAAGGCGCCGGCGTCGGTGACGGCGAGCAGCGACCCGGCGTCGGTCCAGGCCAGATGGGCGATCTGGTGGGCGATGCTCCACCCTGGCGCCGGGGTGGGCGCCGACCAGCCGGCTGGCTTCAGCTCCCCTACCAGCTGGTCGAGTTCATCGCTTTCGCTGCGCAGGTCGTCGAGTACGGCGACGAGGACGGCGGCCGGGTCGGACACGGTTCGCTCCCTTGGGACACGACGTTGTGTGCCGAGGAGCATGGCAGCGCCCAGTGAAACAAGCAAGCATGCTTGCTTTGATTTCTACGCCTTCCTGGCGGCCTGTGTCCGGACCGCGCCCACGCTCGCCCCGATGACCAGCCCGATCGCCAACGCGTCGGTCAGGGAAAGGGCTTGATGCAGCACGAGGAACCCGGCCGTCGCCGCGAGGGCCGGCTCCAGGCTCATCATCACGGCGAAGGTCGCCGCGGGCAGCCGGCGCAGGGCGAGCAGCTCCAGCGTGTACGGGAGGACCGACGACATCACCGCGACGGCCAGCCCCAGACCGATCGTGGACGGCACCAGCAGCTTCGACCCCGCCTCGGCGATCCCGAGCGGCAGGCTGAGCAGGGCCCCGACGCCCATCGCCAGCGCCAGCCCGTCGGCCTGCGGGAAGCGCCGTCCGGTACGGGCGCTGAACACGATGTACCCGGCCCACATCGCGCCCGCCGAGAGCGCGAAGAGCGCGCCGACCGGGTCGAGCCGGTCGAAGCCGCCGCCGCTGAGCAGGACGACGCCGCCCAGGGCGAGACCGGCCCACACGAGGTTCACCAGCCGCCGCGAGGCGATCACGGAGAGGGTGAGCGGGCCGAGGACCTCGAGGGTGACGGCCGCGCCGAGGGGGATGCGGTCGGCGGCCTGGTAGAAGAGCACGTTCATCGCGGCCATGACCGTGCCGAAGGCGACGACGGTCCCCCAGTCGGCGCGCGAGTGCCCGCGCAGCCGGGGCCGGCACACCACGAGCAGGACGAGGGCCGCGAGGACCAGCCGGAGGGCGACGACGCCGAGCGGGCCGGTGCGGGGCATGAGCAGGACGGCGATCGAGGCGCCGAACTGGACGGACAGCGCGCCGGCGACGACGAGCGAGACCGGCCCGAGAGAGCGCCGGCCGCCGCCCGGGGCGTGCGCGCCCTCCAGAGCGGCGGCGGCCTCCGGCTCAGGGGCGACCGTCGTACGCACCTCGTCCACCGAAAGCCTCCCTGGCCGATCCCTCTTGGTCCGTCTTGGTCCGTCCCTCCACGCTACGGACCCGTCCGTCATCCGTGAAATACGTTTCTCGCTGCGGTTATGCTCCAGACGCATGAGCATCGAGCTGCGCCACCTCCGCTGCTTCCTGGCCATCGCCGAGGAGTCGAGCGTGACCCGGGCGGCCGCGCGGCTGCATCTGGCGCAGCCGACCGTCTCGCGGGCGCTCGCCGCGCTGGAGACCCGCCTCGGCGCCCGGCTGGTCGACCGCTCGACCCACCACCTGGAGCTCACCGAGGCGGGGAGGGCCTTCCTCGACAAGGCGGCGGCCGCGGTCGCCGCGTTCGACGACGCCGTGACCCCGAGCGCCCTGCGCGGCCGGCCGCTGCGGCTCGGCCACGCCTGGTCCGCCCTCGGCCCGTACACCACGCCGCTGCTGCGCCGCTGGCAGCAGGAGCACCCGGAGACCCCGCTGGAACTGCTGCGCATCGACGACCGCACGGCGGGCCTGGCCCGCGGCGAGGTCGACGCGGCGGTCCTGCGGGGGGCGGTGGACACGTCCGGCCTGGTGACCGAGCTGCTGTTCACCGAGCCCCGCGTCGCGGCGGTCACCTCGGACGGCCCCCTGGCCGCGCGCCCCTCGGTGACCCTGGCGGACCTGGCACGGGAGACGGTGGTCCTGAACCGCGTCTCCGGCCTGACGGCGCTGGACCTCTGGCCCGCCGGCGCCCGCCCGGCCGCGACGCTCACGGTCGCCAACACCGACGACTGGCTCACCGCGATCGCGGCGGGCCGGGCGGTCGGCGCGTCGGTGGCCTCCACGGCGGAGTTCCACCCGCACCCGGGCGTCGTCTACCTCCCCCTGTCGGACGCCCCCGAGGTCCCCGTCCTCCTGGCCTGGCGCCCGACGACCCCCCATCCGTCGCTGCGCCGACTGGCGGCGCTGGCACGGGAGGTGGCCGCGCAGGACGCCGGGGGCTGAGCGGGCATGCGGCCCCCGTCGCCGCGAGGGCGAGAGGGCAGCCAGAGGTCCCCGTGATCGGGACGTCCCCGTGTTAGGGAGGACCCATGAATCGCGACGACCTGATCTGGTTCCTCCGCAGGCACAGACTCGCCGTGCAGTCCTCCGTCAGCCCCGCCGGGGCGCCGCAGGCCGCGGTCGTCGGGTACGCGGTCAGCGACGAGCTGGAGATCGTCTTCGACACCGTCGAGACGACCCGTAAGTACGAGAACCTGCGCGCCGACCCCCGTATCGCCCTCGTCGTCGGCTGGGACGACGCGATCACCGCCCAGATCGAGGGCGTCGCCGACTTCCCCGCCGGGTCCGAGCTCGAACGCCTCCAGGCGTGCTACTTCCTGGCCTACCCGGACGGCCGGGACCGGCTCTCCTGGCCCGGCATCACGCATGTACGGGTGCGGCCCGGCTGGGTGCGGTACAGCGACTTCACGCAGGATCCGCCGCGGATCGAGGAGCTCGCGCTCTAGTACGCCCTCGGCCCGGGCCGCCGGCTGTCGTCAGTCCTCCAGCCCCTCCGCCAGGACCTCCGCGAGGTGGCGGGCGCGGCGGCCGTCCAGGTGTTCCAGTTGCGTGCGGCACGAGAAGCCGTCCGCCAGCAGCTCCGCCTGCCGGCCCGCCGTGCGCACCGACGGCAGGAGCTGGTCCTCCGCGCAGGCGACCGAGACCTCGTAGTGGCCCTTCTCGAAGCCGAAGTTGCCCGCCAGGCCGCAGCAGCCGCTGCTCAGCTCCCCTGTCAGCCCGGCCCGTTCGCGCAGCCGCCGGTCGGCCTCCTCGCCCAGGACCGCGTGCTGGTGGCAGTGCGTCTGGCCCGCGACGGCGCGGTCGAGGCGCGGCGGGACCCAGTCCGGGGCGCACTCCTCCAGCGCCTGGGCGAACGTCCGTACCGACGCGGCCAGCCGGGCCGCCCGCGGATCGTCGGTCAGCAGCTCCGGCAGGTCCGTCTTCAGCGCCGCCGCGCAGCTCGGCTCCAGGACGACGACCGGGGCGCCCAGGTCGAGCAGCGGCTCCACGGTGTCCAGGGTGTGCCGCATCACCGCGCGGGCGCGGTCGAGCTGGCCCGTGGAGACGTACGTCAGGCCGCAGCAGACCCGGCCCGGCGGGAGGACGATCCCCAGGCCCGCCGACTCCATCACCCGTACCGCCGCCCGGCCCACGGACGGGGAGAGATGGTCGGTGAAGGTGTCCGGCCACAGCACCGCCGTGCGGCCCTCGGCGAGGACCTCCGCACGGCCGCTCATATGCCCGCGCAGCCAGCGCCGGAACGTCTCGGGCGCGAGCGCGGGCAGCGGGCGCTCGGGCGCGATGCCCGCCAGGCGCTTGGCCAGCGCGGCGAGCGGGCGCACCCGGGCCGCCGCGTTGACCGCCCGGGCGAAGGGCGCCGCGGCGCGCAGCCACTGCGGCAGCCGGCCCATCGCGTAGTGCGCGGCCGGCCGGACCCGGCCGGCGTAGTGGTGGTGCAGGAACTCCGCCTTGTACGCGGCCATGTCGACGCCCACCGGGCAGTCGCTGCGGCAGCCCTTGCAGGACAGGCACAGGTCCAGGGCGTCCCGGACCTCCGTGGAGCGCCAGCCGTCGCGTACGACCTCTCCCGCGAGCATCTCGTGCAGCAGCCGCGCCCGGCCGCGCGTGGAGTGGGCCTCCTCGCCCGTCGCCCGGAACGAGGGGCACATCACCCCCGCAGACCCGGCGGGGTTGCGGCACTTGGCGACGCCCACGCACCGCCGCACCGCGCTCGCGAAGTCCCCGCCGTCGTGCGGGAAGCCGAACGCCGTCTCGACGGGGACGCGCGGCAGGACGGCGAAGCGCAGATCGGAGTCGAGCCGGTTCGGACGGGCCAGCATCCCCGGGTTCATGCCGCCCGCCGGGTCCCACAGATCCTTGAACCGGCCGAAGAGCGCGACCAGTTCGTCCCCGTACATCCTCGGCAGCAGCTCCGCGCGCGCCTGGCCGTCGCCGTGCTCGCCCGACAGCGAGCCGCCGTGGGCGACGACGAGGTCCGCCGTCTCCTCGGAGAACCGCCGGAACCGTCGTACGCCCTCCTCGCTCATCAGGTCGAAGTCGATCCGGACGTGGATGCAGCCGTCGCCGAAGTGGCCGTACGGCGTGCCGCGCAGGCCGTGCTCGGCGAGCAGCGCGCGGAAGTCCCGCAGATACGCCCCGAGCCGCTCCGGCGGCACCGCGCAGTCCTCCCACCCCGGCCAGGCCTCCCCGCCGTCGGGGGTCCGGGTCGCCGTGCCTGCCGCGTCCTCCCGCACCCGCCACAGCGCGCGCATCCCGGCCGGGTCGTCCACCACCGTCCCGTCCAGCGCGTCGGCCGCCCGTACGATCCCCGCCGCGCGCGTCCGGGCCTCGGCCGCCGTGTCGCCGCCCGTCTCGACGAAGAGCCAGGCGCCGCCGCGGGGCAGCCCGCGCGGGTCCGGGACCAGGTCCGCGGCCATGCCCTCGACGGTCAGCGGGCCGTACGGCAGCAGTCCGGCCGCCGCCTGGGCCGCCGCGCTCTCGTCCGGGTAGCCGAGGACGGCGAGCGCCCGGGCGTGCGGCGCGTCCACCAGGCGTACGACCGCCTCCGTCGCCACCCCCAGGGTGCCCTCGCTGCCGCAGAAGGCGCGGGCGAGGTCGACGCCCTTCTCGGGGAGCAGGGCGTCCAGCGCGTAGCCGGAGATCCTGCGCGGCAGGCCGTCGGGGTAGCCGGTGCGCAGAAGCGCCAGATGGCGCTCGACCAGCTCGCGCAGGCCGGCGGGAGCGCCGCCGACGCCGTCCTGCCAGCCCTGGCCGAGCGCGAGCTCGTCCCCTCCGTACGTCAGCACCGACAGCCGCCGTACGTTGTCGGCCGTCGTCCCCCACGCCACCGAGTGCGCCCCGCAGGAGTTGTTGCCGATCATCCCGCCGAGCGTGCAGCGGCTGTGCGTGGAGGGGTCGGGGCCGAACGTCAGCCCGTGGGCGCGCACGGCGTCGCGCAGCGTGTCGAGGACGACGCCCGGCTGCACCACGGCCGTGCGCGCCTGGGCGTCCACGTCGACCACGGCGTTCATATGGCGGGTGAAGTCCAGGACCACCCCGACGCCCGTGGCCTGCCCCGCGATGGAGGTCCCCGCGCCGCGGGGCACCACCGGCGTCCCGTGGCGGCGGCACACCTCCAGCGCGGCGGCCACGTCCTCGGCGTCGCGCGGCGCGACGACGCCGACCGGGACCCGCCGATAGTTGGACGCGTCCATGGTCATCAGGGCCCGGGCGGCGGCCGAGAAGTCCACCTCGCCGCGTACCGCCCGCGCCAGCGCCTGTGCCAGCCCCGCCGTCTCCTGCTGCTCAGCCATGTCTCTCAGGATGCCCCCGCCGCTCGCGCCACACCGGCAGGAAACATGTCACTTGCACACGATGCGCCGTCCCTCTCGTGGGAAAGGCCACAAGTCCTTACCAAAGTGATCGCCAACTCTCCTATAGTGACGACCACTTGATCAGGAACTCACGGCTCCAGTTACGCCCCCGTCACCCCCGGAAGGCAACACTCGATGACCGTCACCGACGAGAACCGATGACCCGATGACGACCCGCCTCACCCGGGCGGCAGCCCCGGCGCAGACCCACCCCGCGCTCGCCGGGTCGACCGTCAACGCCCTGAAGATCGTCGTCGTGGGCGGATTCGGCGTCGGAAAGACGACGATGATCCGCTCCGTCAGCGAGATCCGCCCCCTTCACACGGAAGAGGTGATCAGCCGCGCGGGCCGCGATCTGGACGCCGCATCGGCGGTCCAGGACAAGGCGGTGCAGGACAAGAACGCCACGACCGTCGCCTTCGACTTCGGCCGGATCACGCTCGACGAGCGCAGCGTGCTGTACCTCTTCGGCGCGCCGGGCCAGGGGCGCTTCTGGTTCCTGTGGGAGCGGCTGCTGTCGGGCACGCTCGGCGCGGTCGTGCTCGTCGACACCCGCAGCCTCGACGCCTCCTGGTACGCGATCGACCGTCTGGAGCGCCAGGGCACGCCCTTCATCGTCGCCGTCAACGACTTCGGCGGCCCCCTCCACAGCGAGGACCGCATCCGCGAGGCGCTGGCGCTGGGGCCGGACGTGCCGCTGGTCGAGTTCGACGCCCGGGACCACTCGTCCAGCAAGTTCGTGCTGATCGCCCTGATCGAGCATCTGCACACGCTGTCCCTGCGCGAGGAGGGCGCGGCGGAGGCGGATCGGGACCGGGCGCCGGACCAGGCACCCGACCAAGCGACGGACCGGGCGCCGGACCAGGCGACGGACCGGGCCGCAGAAGGGTGAGCACCGGAGGCTGAGCCGCCCAAGGCTGAGCCGCAGCTCACAGCGGATTCGTCGTCTCATCGGGCGGACCGCGTATCCGCCGCGCCCTCGGACCCGATACGCTCCGGCTCGTGGCTGAGATCCAGATTCCCGCTGACATCAAGCCCGCCGACGGCCGTTTCGGCGCGGGCCCCTCCAAGGTGCGAACGGAGGCGCTGGACGCCCTGGCCGCTACCGGCACGTCCCTCCTCGGCACGTCCCACCGCCAGGCCCCGGTGAAGAACCTGGTCGGCGCGGTGCGCGACGGCGTACGCGACCTCTTCCAGCTCCCCGAGGGCTACGAGGTGATCCTGGGCAACGGCGGCTCGACCGCGTTCTGGGACGTCGCGACGCACGGACTGATCGAGAACAAGTCCCAGCACCTGTCGTTCGGCGAGTTCTCCTCCAAGTTCGCGAAGGCCGCCAAGCTCGCGCCGTGGCTCGCGGAGCCCACGGTCATCGCCTCCGACCCGGGCACCCACCCGGAGCCGGCGGCCGAGGCCGGCGTCGACGTCTACGCCTTCACGCACAACGAGACCTCCACCGGCGTCGCGGCCCCGATCAAGCGGGTGGCGGGCGCGGACGAGGGCTCGCTGGTGCTCGTCGACGCGACGTCCGGCGCGGGCGGCCTGCCCGTCGACATCGCCGAGACCGACGTCTACTACTTCGCCCCGCAGAAGTCCTTCGCCTCCGACGGCGGCCTGTGGATCGGCGTCTTCTCCCCGGCCGCGCTGGAGCGCGCCGAGCGGATCCACGCGTCGGGCCGGCACGTGCCGGAGTTCTTCAGCCTGCCGACGGCGATCGACAACTCGCGCAAGAACCAGACGTACAACACCCCTGCGCTGTCCACGCTCTTCCTGCTGAACGAGCAGCTGAAGTGGCTGAACGGCCAGGGCGGCCTGGACTGGTCGGTCCGCCGCACCGCCGAGTCGTCGCAGACGCTGTACGGATGGGCCGAGGCGTCGAAACTCGCGGACCCGTTCGTCGCGGACCCGGCCAAGCGCTCGCAGGTCATCGGCACGATCGACTTCGTGGACGAGGTCGATGCGGCCGCGATCGCCAAGGCGCTGCGCGCGAACGGCATCGTGGACACCGAGCCGTACCGCAAGCTGGGCCGCAACCAGCTGCGCGTGGCGATGTTCCCGGCGATCGACCCGTCGGACGTCGAGGCGCTGACGGCCTGCATCGACTACGTGATCGAGAAGCTGTAGCAGCCGTTCGCGGTTGTACGTGGGTGGGGCCCGGGCACGGCAGGCGTGCCCGGGCCCTGACGCGTCACCTGAACAGAGCCCGATGGGGCCGCCGACTACGGCAGCCACCGCATCCACACCCCAGGCGAGCAGGCCACCCTCCCCGACT
Organism: Streptomyces sp. NPDC051907; assembly: GCF_040681075.1. Classification (NCBI taxonomy): domain Bacteria; kingdom Bacillati; phylum Actinomycetota; class Actinomycetes; order Kitasatosporales; family Streptomycetaceae; genus Streptomyces; species Streptomyces sp. NPDC051907. Next base: position 13,222 of record NZ_JBFAYB010000053.1, read on the forward strand.
CCATTGGCGCGAAGGTCACCCTCGACGTGGAGGAGCTGCTCAAGGCCGGGGCCCGCAGGCCCCGGCCCGAAGCGTGAACAGCCCCCTCAGCGACTGAGCCGCTGGAACCTCCGTACCGCCAGCGGCAGGAACAGCGCCGTCAGCACCACCGGCCAGACGACCGCCATCAGGACCGCGTTCTCCTGGATCCAGCTGCCGTCGCTCGCCACCGGGTTGCCGAACAGCTCGCGCGTCGCCGACGCCGTCGACGAGATCGGGTTCCACGCGGCGACCGCCCCCAGCCAGTCGGGCATCGTGGAGGGCGGAACGAAGACGCTGGAGATCATCGTCAGCGGGAACGCCACGGCGTACAGGCCGCCCGCCGCCTCCGGGCTCGGGACCAGGAGGCCGATCCAGACGCCCGCCCAGATCATGAAGAACCGCAGCAGGAGCAGCAGCCCGAACGCGCCCAGCGTGCCGAAGAAGCCGCCGTCCGAGCGCCAGCCCATCGCGAACGCCGTCCCCGCGAGGATCGTCAGCTCCGCGCAGGCGACGATCAGGTCGTTGGCCCCGCGTCCGGCGACCACCGCCGACGGCGCCATCGGCATCGAGCGGAAGCGGTCGACGACGCCCTTCGAGGAGTCGTTCACCACCATGATGGCCGTGTTCATGAAGCCGAAGGCCATCGTCATCACGAACATGCCCGGCAACAGGAAGTCGCGGTAGTCGCCGCCGTCCGGCGACTGCATCGCCCCGCCGAACACATAGCCGTACAGCAGCACCGAGACGATCGGGAAGCCCAGCTGCCAGGCGATGAGGGAGGGCTGGCGCTGGTAGTGGGTGAGCCCGCGGCGCACCACGTTCCAGCTGTCCACGACCGCCCAGTAGAGCCGCCGCTCGGGGCCCTCCTCCGGTGTCGCGCCGACGCCGCTCATGCCGCTCGCTCCGCCGCTCATGCCGCCGCTCCTTCCATCGCGTCCGTACGGTGTCCGGTCAGGCGCAGGAACACGTCGTCCAGACTGGGCCTGCGCAGCCCGATGTCCTCGACCGCGATCCCCTGGTCCTGAAGGCTCCTCGCCACCTCGGTCAGCGCCGCCACCCGGTCGGCGACCACCGCGTGCACCCGGCGCTCCTGCCCGTCGGTCTCCGGCTCGCCGACCGACACCCGCGCGACCGTCTTGACCGCGGCGGCCAGGTCCGCCTCCTCGCCGACGACCACCTCGATACGGTCGCCGCCGACGCGGTTCTTCAGGCCGTCGGGGGTGTCGTCCGCGATGGCCCGGCCCCTGTCGATGACCGTGATGTGCGAGGCGAGCTGGTCGGCCTCCTCCAAGTACTGCGTGGTCAGCAGGACCGTCGTGCCGCCCGCCACCAACTCCCGCACCGCCGACCACACTTCGCCCCGGCCGCGCGGGTCGAGGCCGGTCGTCGGCTCGTCCAGGAAGAGCACCTCGGGAGCGAGGATCATCGACGACGCCAGGTCCAGCCGTCTGCGCATGCCGCCGCTGTACCCTCCGACGCCGTCGTCCGCCGCCTCCACCAGGTCGAACCGCTCCAGCAGCTCGCCGGCGCGCCGCGCGGCCCCCTTGCCGCCCAGATGGAAGAGCCGGCCGAACATCTCCAGGTTCTGACGCCCGGTCAAGAGCTGGTCCACCGCGGCGTACTGCCCGGTGAGCCCGATCCTGCGGCGCACGCGGCGCGGGTCGCGGGCCACGTCGGCGCCGGCCACCTCGGCCCGTCCGCCGTCGAACCGCAGCAGCGTGGCGAGCACGCGCACCGCCGTGGTCTTCCCCGCGCCGTTCGGCCCGAGCAGGCCGTGCACGGTCCCCCTGCGCACGGCGAGGTCGAAGCCGTCGAGGGCCCTCTTCTCGCCGTACCTCTTCTCGATCGCCTCCGCCAGCACCGCGTATGCGCTCATGAGCCCCTCCTCGAGTCGGACGTACGACGCGACCCACCAAACTGAGTACGGTGTACCCGGAGGAGAGTACACCGTACCCAATTTCTGTCCAGAGCATTAGGCTGACCCCATGACGACGACCGAAACGGGCGGCAGCGGCGACGTCTCGCGCAGCCTGGAACTCCTCTGGGGCACCGGCGAGCGCCCCTCCCGCGGGCCCAAGCCCGGACTCACGCTGGACCGGATCGTCACGGCGGCGGTCGAGGTCGCGGACGCGGAGGGCCTGGCCGCCGTGTCGATGCGCCGCCTCTCGACCGAGCTCGGCGTCGGCACGATGTCGCTGTACCGGTACGTCCCGGGCAAGGCGGAGCTGCTCGACCTGATGCTCGACCGCGTCCAGGGCGCGCCCCTCGACGCCGCGAGCCACGCCCCCGAGGGCGACTGGCCCGCGGCCGTGGAGCAGCTGGCCCGCGCCCACCTGGAGCTCTTCCGGTCCCACGCCTGGCTGCTCAACGTCAACCAGACGCGCACGGTCCTCGGCCCCAGCAGCGTGCGGGGGCTGGACGTCGCCCTCACCGCGCTTCAGGGGATGGGGCTCAGCGACCCCGAGCTGATCGCGGTGATCATCACCGTGCAGAGCCACGTCTACGGCATCGCGCGCCTGGAGATCCAGGCCGCGGAGGCGGTCAAGGAGACGGGGCTGACCGACGACGAGTTCTGGGGCCAGCAGCAGCCGTTCCTGGAGAGGGCGATGCTCAGCGGGGAGTACCCGATGGTGGCGGCGCTGTCGGAGGACGCGTTCGGCGCGTTCGACACCTTCGGGTTCGGGCTGCGGCGGCTGATCGCGGGGTTCGAGGCGCTGGTGAAGGAGCGCGCGGAGGGGGGCGGGGGGTGAGGTGAGGGGGCGGGGCGTGAGGGGGCGCGCCCCCTCAGCCTCAGGCCCCCTCAGGTCAGGGGCGTGCCCTGCCGCCTCAGGTCAGGGCGCGCCCCGCGCCTCAGCCGCGTCGGAAGAGCCGCTTCAGGCCCAGCACGAGGGCCGCGCCGCCCGCCAGGACGATCAAGGCGAACGTGAGCTTGTCGTTCCCGCCGTCCCCGGCGGCGTCCGCCGAACTCCCGCCGCTGGACGGCGACTTACCGGAGTCGGAGTCGGACCCGCGTCCGCCGCCCGACGCCGAGTCGTCGCCGAGGGGGACCCGCTCCACATCGCTCTGCTCCCCCTCCGAGCCGAACATCAGCGCCGCGCCGTCCGCCGTGTACGTCACGGACTCGGCCTGGCCCTGGAGCGGCGCGCGCACCCGGTGGTCCGTCCCCAGCTTGCCGTTCTTCCACTCATAGCCGCGGGCGCTGAAGTACGAGCGCAGCAGCAGCTCCTTGCCGTCCGGCGAGAAGGCCCCGTCGGTCACCCAGGGCACCTCCCCGACCCGGCGGAAGACGTTCGTGCCGGAGGCGGTCAGGGTCACGGGCCCCTCGTACAGGCCGCCGCCGTCCTCGTTCTTCGAGGCGATGTAGACCCGGCCCGTCTTGGGGTGGACCATCAGCGCCTCGGCGTTGCGCGCGCCGTCCGCGTACTTCACCGTGAACTGCGCCGCGCGCACGGTCTGGTCCTTCAGCGTCTTCGGCTCGGGGAAGCGGTAGATCCAGACGTGGTCCCAGCTGCCGTCGAGGTTGTCGCCGATGTCGCCGACGTAGACGCTCCCGTCCGGGCCGACCGAGATCGCCTCCATGTCGCGCGGTGTGCCGACGCCGCTCAGGGTGATCGTCGCGACGGTCTCGCCGGTCTTGGAGTCGACGGCGAAGACGCGCGGCTGGTCCTGGTCGTTGTGCGTCCAGTACACCCCTGGGTGCGCCCGGCTCGCGGCGAGCCCGCTGGACTCCTTCACCCTCGGGTCCTTGATCGTGAAACCGGAGTCTTCGTCGGCGACGGCGGGCCCGGCGGCGAGCGCCACGACGGCGGCGACGGCAGAGGTCCCGAGGACGTACGGAAGCGAACGCATGGCTCCAGCCTGCCACCTCGCGCGCCGGGCCCTTCGCCCAGACCCCTGCCCGGCCCCTCGGCCAGACCCCTGCCCGGGCGCCACCTCCACCGCACCCGGCGCCCCTCGCCCAGACGGCCCGGCCCCCCGCCCGGCCCGTGTCCAGCCTCACATCGCCGACCAGCCGCGTGATCGGCCATGATTGCGCCCATGCGTTTTATGTTCGTCGGCGACTCCATGACCATCGGACGTGCCGGCGACTACACCTGGCGCTTCCGTATGTGGCAGCACCTCAGCGCCTCGTTCAGCGGCCCGTACGAGATCGTCGGCCCGCGCTCGGAGCTGTACGACGCCGGGTCGGACTCCGCGCTCTCCACCGCGTACGCCGACCCGACCTTCCCCGCGCCCGCCCGCCGCCATCTGGCCGGCTGGGGCGAGGGGTGGCTGCACATGGCGCCCGTCATCCGCGAGACGGTCGCCGCGGAGAGGGTCGACGTCCTGCTCGTCTCGCTCGGCCTGATAGACCTCGGCTTCTACACGGACAGCGCCCAGACCGCCGTCAACGTACGGCAGTTCGTCGTCGAGGCCCGCGCCGCGAACCCGCGGGTGCGGATGGTGCTGCTGCCGGTCATACCGAACGTGCGGGCCCGCACCGACGCTCCCTTCGCCGCCGAGTGCGACCGCTTCAACGAACTGCTCGCGAAGGCCGTCGCCGACCTGGACACGGCGGCCTCGCCGGTCCTGCTGGCCTCGGCCCCGGCGGCGTACGACATCGACCACGACACATACGACGGGACGCACCCCGGCCCGACCGGCGAGCACAAGCTGGCGGCCGCGTTCGCGGAGGCGATGCACCAGGCGTGGGACCTGGGCACGCCGTACGAGCTGCCGGCGTCTCCGGCGGCGGCCAGCGTCAGTTGAGCCAGGCTCAGGAGGAGTAGAGCGGCTCAGGAGGAGTGGCGAGCACCCCTCCTGAGCTGAGTCCATCCGCCCTCTAGAAGACGAAGGGGCCGGGGGACTGCGCGGAGGTGGCGGTGCAGTTCGCCGTGATGCCGAAGACGACGACCTTGAGCGACTTCGCCTCCAGCGAGTCGCCGACGGCGACGGTTCCGGTGAGCGGCCCGGTGGACACGGGCCCGCCGGCCGGGATGGCGGGGTTGGACCTGCCGGTGAAGGTGGCGGTGTCGGTCCCGTTCTTGGTCAGGGTGAGGGTCGAGGCGACGGAGTTCGCTCCGACGCTGATCGGCGAGGTGATGGCGGACGTGGAGAGGCTGATGGTGGCGGCGGTCCCGTCCTGCGTGGCGTTCAGGGTCGCCGAGCCGGAGCCGAAGAATCCGCAGTTGAAGGAGAGGGTGGCGGTGTCGGGAGTCACCGCGCCTGCGCCGGTGGCGGTCCCGAGCACGGCGCCGACGGCCATGACGCCGACGCCCAGTAAGGATCCGAAGGAGAGTCTGCCGTGCCTCATGGGGGGTCCCGCTTTCATGTGGGGTGTACGGGATGGCTCATGTGGGGGTGCGGGGTGCGGGGTGCGCCGGGTGCGGGCAGCGACACTCGCATTGCGGCATGTACACCTCAAGAAAGCAAGGGCTGTCGCCATACGCCCGACACCGCACCGGCGAATTCCAGCCACACGGTGATTCATTCCATCTCGCCCCGTTATACCCCTTTCCCCGGCCTGACCCCATGACCGCACGCCGAAGGCGATCGGCTAACGTCGGGAGGCCAACAAAGCACGGGGGAGCACGACATGGCAGAGACACCTGGCAAGGTTCTGGACATCAAGACCGCTGACATCAAGGCGTCAGCCCCTGGTTTCCATACCCAGAGCGAGGCGCTCCGCACAGCGGCGGTCACTTTGAAGCAGGAGCTGGACGCTCTCGGCGCCCCGTGGGGCGGCGAGGAGGAGGTCGCGAAGTTCCGGGACGCCTATGGCAAGAACCTCGAGAACATGGAGAACTCCGCCGCGATCTTGGTGCAAGGTCTGGCCAGTATCCATGTTGCGCTGACGGACATGGCTGATGGTCACATCGACAACGAGAAGTTGATCAGAGCGATGTTCAGTAAGGCGGACCGCAAGGACGCCCGCTGATGGGCGCCTTCGAGGAAGCCAAGGAATGGCTCGTCGAATCGATGGGCATGTGGTGGCCGGACGGCGACGAGGCCAAGCTGCGCAAGGCGGCCACGGCGTGGCGGAACTACGCGGACGCCGTCAAGAACGTGCGTATAGCCACGAACACCAACGCCACCACCCTCATCCACAACAACAAGGGTGAGGCCATCGAGGCCTTCGACGAGTTCTGGCGTCGATACAGCAACGGCGAGAAGGGGTGGCTCCAGGACCTTGAGGGCTCCGCCCGGCAGATGGCGCAGGCGCTGGAAGACCTCGCGGACGACATCGAGGACGTCAAGGACAAGATCGACACCCAGTTGGCGATCTCAGCCGGCGTCATCGTGGCCGGCATCGGCCTCGCCTTCTTCACCGCCGGTCTGGCGGCCGGCGCGGCGGCCACGGCTGCGGCCACCATCGTCGAGTTCGCCGCGGGCATGGGCGTGGTCATCAGCACGACAGCAGCACGAATAGCCGCCACAGCCCTGGTCGGCGCCGTCTTCGGCGGTGTCGAGTCGGTGACCGTCGATCTCGCGGTCGCCCAGCCCCTCCAGATCGCGACCGGGAATCAGGACGGCTACAGCCTCGAGCTCGCAAGCCAGGCCGCGACGAACGGCATGATCTTCGGCGGCGCCTTCGGCGCAGGCTTCGGAGGGGCCCAGTCCGTCGTCGAGGCCGGCGGACTCCGGACGCTCCTCAACGACGTGCCCTTCTACCTCCGTCCGCCCGCAGCGGGGCCGGGACCGGCGGCGGTTCCAGGCCTGTCAGCCGCCGACGACCCCAACGCGCTGCGATTGATCCGTCAGGACGACGACTTCGGCGCCACGCACAACCCGTTCGGACTCCGGAAGTCCAGATACGACTCCGAAGTCGGTCTGATTCCGGCCAACCCGGACGGCGATATCACTCCGCTCCAGCATGTCCGCGGCGGCCAGGTGCCCCAGCACAAGGAGAACAGCCAGTTCACCTCCTTCGCGCCTGCCGACGGCACGGGCAAGGTCTACGGGAAGGAAGAGCTTCGCGTCGACTACCAGAGGCTCCAGGACGACATCGCCGCCGGTAAGGTCAAGGACGTGGACGTCTGGCCTGCTGAACGCGTACAGCAGTCCATCCAGGACGAGATCGACCTGGTGGCGGGGAAGCACGTCGACGTACCGACCTCTCTGACCCCGACCAGCCCGAGAGAGGACATCACCGCGGTGTCCGACGATCTCGGCCTGAGCAAGGGCAAGACCAAGAAGGTCGCCGACCGCATCATGGCTCTCCTGAACACCCGCCGCGACGGCGAGTGGCTGATCAGCGGAACCATCCCCAAGGACTACATCCACGGCCCGTACTCGACCTCCGGGCAGTGAGCGAGAAGATCATGAGTGAGAGCACCTCCCCCTGGACGCCCAGCTCCGCGCTGACGGCGTTGCTGTACACGGATTTCGACGGCGAGCCCGCGGATCCGGACGACGTGATCGCGGACGCCCTCGACGGGGGGTACACCGAGCGCACCGATGGACTGCGCGGCATCCTGCAGGATGCCGCGGCTGACCCCGTCGAACGGTTTCTGGCCTGCTGCGCCCTCGCCACCTGGGCTGACCCCGTCGGCTACCAGGCCGTCCTCGAAGCCTGCGCCGCGGGCGAGAGGGCTGTCTGGCTCGGCGCCTCGTACGACCGCTTCCACGGCGTGGACGACACATTCGGGCAGCTCGCTCACTGCGTGGGCGGCAGCAGCGAGATGGCAGCGGAACGGGGCACGGCCGACGAACGGCTGCGTGCGGCGAAGGCCCTGCTCAACCTGGTCGACCAGCACCAGTTCGGCCGCTCGCTCCAGTGGCTCCTGAGCGACGAGATCGTCGCCGTCCACACCAAGGGCATCGCGGCCGTCGCCGAACGCGGGATGGATCGGATCGCCTCCGCCGAGACGATCGGCTTCGATCTCGGCCTGCAGATCGCCATGCTCATCGTCTCTCTCGGCGATGCGGACGAATCCACCGGCACATCGATGGCACGACGGCTGATCGCCGCCCAGCCCGGTGAGCGCGCGCTCGTGGAATTGACGGATCTCGTGGCCCGCGGATCAGGAGAGCAGTCACTCTCCCTGGCAGCGGAGTTGACGGCGGCCGCGAACACGCAGCGCATGGAGCAGGCCCTGAGCGAGGCGCGTGACAGGAGACTCGACCGCGAGAGGCTGCGTGAACGCTTCCCCCATGTGCACCACCTCCTGCGCGGCTACTTCCATCTGAGCTTCGTCGCCGGCTCGCTGTCCCACGCGGAGGCTGTCGACTCCTACCTCACCCTGACCCCGAAGGAAGAACTCCGAAAGACCGCCGAGGAATTGTCCAGCCTCGTGACGGAGATGGACTCGCGTACGCGACTGGCGCGGGCTGTGCGCAGTCTCGGTCTGTCGGCAGCCACACCGAGGGGCGTTTCGCTCAGCCAATGGCTCACCGATGTGGCGGCCATCATCCGGCAGCACCAGAAGATCTGACCCAGTTCGCGCACGGGCAGCCGACAGGCGCCCACCAGCGCCGGGAGACGTCTGCCCCCGCTGCTCGTGCCGGTTCAGCCGACACGAGCAGCGGAGGCAGCGAGGTCGTACTGGCCGCATTACGCGACGGCGGTCCCCTCGATCTCGACCATCTGGCCGGGGATCGCCAGTCGCGTCACCTCGAGCAGCGTGGTGGCCGGCGCCACCCCGGCGGCGCCCAGTCGCCCCGCCAGCCCGCCGTAGTGCTGGAAGAGCAGATCGACGTCGGTCGTGTAGACGCTGAGCTGCACGAGGTTCGCGAGAGACATGCCGGCCTCGCCGAGCACGGCCTCCAGGTTGTCGACGCTCAGCGCCAACTGCGCCGCCATGTCGCCGTCATGCTGGGGCTTGCCGTCGCCGTTCATCGCGGTCTGCCCCGAGATGTACAGGGTCCGCGTGTGCCCGGAGACGACCTCGCCCTGGTTGAACCCCAACTCCACCGACCACGTCACCGGGTTGACCGCGGTTCGTTCCATCGCCACGTCTGCTCCATTCGATTCATTCGATTCAAGGGGCGTACGTACGTCCATCGGCTCGGCGGACGGCCGGCTCTGACGTCGTGCAGACGAGCCTCGCAACCAATCACGACACCCTTGGTCATGTATTCGGCTACCGTTCCCGCATGCGCGCCGACCGGCTGGTCTCCCTCGTGCTCCTGCTGCGCCAGCGCGGTCGGCTGACCGCGGACACGCTGGCCCGCGAGCTGGAGGTGTCCACGCGCACCGTGCTGCGCGACATCGAGGCGCTGTCCGCGGCCGGCGTCCCGGTCTACGCCGAACGCGGCAGACACGGCGGTTTCGCGCTGCTGCCCGGCTTCCGTACCGAGCTCACCGGACTGAACCACGACGAGGCCCTCGCCTTGCTGGCCGCCGGATCGGGGCGCGGCGAGCAGGTGTTCGGCCTCGGCCCGGCGCTCGCCTCGGCCATGCGGAAGGTGGTCGACGCGCTGCCCGAGAGCCACCAGGCGACCGCGAGCGACGCGGCCCAGCGATTCCTCGTCGAGCCGGAGACCGACCTGCTCTCACGCCGGCTGGTCGGCGACGAGGTGCCCGACGCCGTGATGATCGAGGTCCGGCGCGCGGTGCTCGCCGGACACAAGCTGCGCATCCAGTACGCGGCCACGGGCCAGACGCCACAGTGGCGCACGGTGGACCCGATCGGCCTGGTCACCGTGCGCGACCGGGGCTACCTGCTGGCTACGAGATCCGGCGAGGACCGCACGTACCGGCTGTCGCGGGTGCTGGCCGCCGAGGAGCTCCCCGAGGCGGCGCAGCGGCCGAACCGGGTCGATCTGGACCGGATCTGGCGGGAACGCTCCGCGCAGTTCCTCGGCAGCGACCACTTCACCGTGCTGGCCCGGGTGAACCCGGCGCGGCGGAAGGACCTGCTGGACACCGCGGTGGCCGTCCGCGCGGAGGAACCGGACGAAGACGGCTGGCTGCGGCTGGAGCTGACCTTCCAGGACTCCCGGCACGCCGAATGGGCGCTGTGGCAGCTCAGCACGGAAGCGGAAGCCCTGTCCCCGCAGTCGCTGCGCGCCTCCCTGCGCAACCGCGCCGCCGCGGTGGCCGCCCGCTACGGAGTCTCGCCCTGAGACGGGGTTGCGCATGCGGTGCGCCGGCTCTCGTGAACGGTCGCTAGACCGCCGCCCTCGTCAGCCGGTTCGCGAGCGTCGACATCGTGTACGCGCCGATGCCCATCACGACCTCCAGTGCGTTCTGCCGGGTGTAGCCGTGCGAGAAGAAGGCGGTCAGCTCGTCGTCGGCCACCTCTCCCGCCGTGCGCAGCACCTCCAGCGCGAACTGCCGGATCGCCTCCAGCCGTTCGTCGGTCAGCGGGCGCTGCTCGCGCAGCTCCGCGATCAGCTCATCCGGCGCGCCGAGCGCGCGCAGCTTGCCGGTGTGCATCGCCACGCACACATGGCACTCGTTGCGCGTCGCGACCGTCATGACGACGACCTCGCGGGCGACCGGCTCCAGCGTCGTCTGCTCGAAGGCGGCGCTGAGCCGGAGGAAGCCCTCCAGCAGGTGCGGGGAGGAGGCGAGCTTCGCGACGGCGGGCGGGAGGTGGCCCAGGCGGGCGATGGTCGCCTCCATGGGGCGGCGCGAGGCGGGGGGCGCGGATTCCAGGGTGTGCTCGACGAACACGGCGACTCCTATAATCGACAACATGGTTGACGAAAAGAAAGTAAACCAGGTTGTCGAACCAGGCAACCGCGTTTTCGGCGCGCCCGGCCAGGAACACGGAGGGGAGCCTGGACATCAGCCCGGACACCGGCCCGGACACCAGCCCGGACAGCCTGGATACGAGCCGGGGTACGAGCTCCCCCTGCTGCTGTTCTCCGGCTTCCGCTCGCTGATCGACCGCCTCCACGCCGCGCTCGCCGAGCAGGGCCACCCGGACATCCGCCCCGCCCACGGCTTCGCCATGCAGGCGATCGGCCCCATGGGCGCGACGGCGAGCGAGGTCGGCCGCCGCCTGGGCGTCTCGAAGCAGGCGGCGGGCAAGACGGTCGACCGCCTGGTGACCCTGGGCTACGCCGAGCGCACCGACGACCCGTCCGACGCCCGCCGCAAGCTGGTCCGCCTCACCCCCCACGGCCTGGACGCGCTCACCCGCTCGGCCGCGATCTTCGACGACCTCCGCGCGGACTGGGCCCGCACCCTGGGCGCGGACCGAGTACGCGACATCGAGGAGTCCCTCCGCACGGTGCTCCCCGCGGAGCCCTTCCGCCTCGACGCGGCGGGCTGGCTCGGCGGCGCATGACACGGCCCGGCGGGCTGGCTCGGCGGCGCATGACACAGCCCGGCGGGCTGGCTCGGCGGGCTGGCTCGGCGGGCTGGCTCGGCGGGCTGGCTCGGCGGGCTGGCTCGGCGGCGCATGACACGGCCCGGCGCGCTAGTTCGGCGGCGCATGACACCGCGTCGAGCCCCCCTCGGCACAACGCCAGTGCTCGCCCCGTGACGACGCGAAGCCGCGCCCCGAGGGGGCCTCGCGGCCGACCCCGAGCGCGGCTCAACGACCCGCGTCCGTCTGCTAGATCACCAGGCGAACGCCTCGGGAGACGGCCCCGGCCCCGGGAAGATCTCGTCCAGGGACGCCAGGACGTCCTCGCTCAACTCCAGCTCCAGCGCCCGCATCGCGCTCTCCAGCTGGTCGGGGGTGCGCGGACCGACGATCGGGCCGGTCACCCCGGGCCGGGTCAGCAGCCAGGCCAGCGCCGTCTCGCCGGGCTCGAGACCGTGCTTGTCGAGCAGGTCCTCGTACGCCTGCACCTGCGCCCGGACCGCCGTGCTGGCGAGCGCCTCGGCCGAGCGCCCGGACGCCCGGCGCCTGCCCTCGGTCTCCTTCTTGATCACTCCGCCGAGCAGACCGCCGTGCAGCGGGGACCACGGGATGACGCCGAGGCCGTACTCCTGCGCGGCCGGGATGACCTCCATCTCGGCGCGCCGCTCGGCGAGGTTGTACAGGCACTGCTCGCTGACCAGCCCGAACGTGCCGCGCCGGGCGGCGGTCTCGTTCGCCTGGGCGATCTTGTAGCCGGGGAAGTTCGACGAGCCCACGTAGAGGATCTTGCCCTGCTGGATCAGTACGTCGATGGCCTGCCAGATCTCCTCGAACGGAGTCCGGCGGTCGATGTGGTGGAACTGGTAGACGTCGATGTAGTCCGTCTGGAGCCGCTTGAGGCTGGCGTCGACGGCCCTGCGGATGTTCACCGCCGAGAGCAGGTCGTGGTTGGGCCACGGGTCCCCGTCGCCGGCCATGTTCCCGTAGACCTTGGTGGCCAGCACGGTCTTGTCCCGCCGACCGCCGCCCTGGGCGAACCAGGTGCCGATGATCTCCTCGGTACGGCCCTTGTTCTCCCCCCAGCCGTAGACATTGGCGGTATCGAAGAAGTTCAGCCCCGCGTCCAGCGCGGAGTCCATGATCGTGTGGCTGTCGGCCTCGTTGGTCTGCGGGCCGAAGTTCATGGTGCCGAGTACGAGTCGGCTGACCTTGAGTCCAGTGCGTCCGAGCTGCGTGTACTTCATGCGTACCTACCCAACGCCTTCGAGCGCGCTCGAAGCAAGGGCATTCCATGCACCACGAGTTGGCTCTCCCTCCTCAGCCGAGGGGCCGAGGCGTCCACGCGGCGTGCCGCAGGATGGCTCGGACGGCCACACCGGACGGGGCCAGCCGCAGCACGGCGTTGCGCAGGGAGACGGCCAGCGGGTGGGACAGCTGCTGGCCCATCCGGCCGACCTGGCGGCGGCCCGGGCGACCGCCTGGCTGCGGGGCCGGCGCTCTGCGTCGTAGCGCGTGAGCGCGCGCTCCACAGCGGGCCCGTCGGCAAGGGCGGCGGCCAAGGTCGCCGCGCCCTCCAGCGCCCTGGCCGAGGTTCGGCGTCATGGCGTGGGCCGCGTCGCCCAGAGCTCCGCGAGATCCTCGCCCCTCGGGACAACGCGGCCCGCGCGGCAGTGACGGAGTTCCTCTCGGCCCACGGCACAACGGACGCGGAGAGCCGCACGCTCGCCCTGCTGGCCTGCGTGGACGGCCTCGTCTTCGACCGGCTGACGGGGGACGGGAAAGCGCCCAGGGAGGCGATCCGAGGCCTGGCGGCGACGGCGCTACGGGAGACGGGCGACGGCTGAACGACGGCTGACCTGCGAGGCGCGCAGCTCCCGTTGCCAAGTCGCCTCAGGCGCGGGGAAAGTCGGCCGTGGCGAGGGTGAGGCCGACGGGAGTGTTCGCGAGGTCGAGCTCCCCGCCGAAGGCGACCGTCGTCTCCGTGACGTAGTCGCCGCCTTTGGGCTGCGTGTACACGTGGCACCGCCCCTGGTACGGATCGGCGATGAGGTAGACGGGCACCTCGGCGGAGGCGTAAGCGGTCTTCTTGGGGCCGTAGTCGTTGGCAGCAGTGTCCTTGGAGATGACTTCGGCGATGAACTCCACGTCCTCATAGCGCCAGCGCCCGTCACCGTCCTTCTCGGCCGAGGCCCTCAATTTGGCCACGTCCGGACACAAGCCGTTCAACCGGCCGGGGAAGTCGATGCGCACATCGGAGAACACCCTGACGGACATTCCGAACGTGTCCTCCAAGGCGCGGACGATGCGGCGAATGATCTCCCAATGGACGTCCCGCTGCGGCGACGTGTAGACGGCCCCCCCGACGATCTCGACCCTGTATCCCTCGGGGACGGGCATCCGCTCAAGCGCCTCGAACATTTCGTCCAGGACCTGCTTGTCGCTGTTGTCGGCCATGTCGATCCTGTCGGTCTCTACGACGGTCATCGCGGCGCTCCTCCGCGCTGCCGCGTGATCGCATGCAGCCGCGAAGTACAACGATACGTACGAACGCTTCGGCACGCCCGTGGCAAGGACTCGTCAGGCTTTGGGCGCGGCAGGCGGCGGAGTCAGGCTCGGCTCGATCACCGACCTCGCGTAGATCCGGGTGGTTCCAGGCGGGAGCTCGTGGGCGAAGAGTTCCACGCAGTACGAGAGTGCGCACCCCGACGGCTTGTCCGCGTTCTCAGAGCAGACGCCGGAATGCCGCACGTCCGCCCGCCCGCCGGTCCGACGCGTCCAGTGGGTCTTTTCGACAAGATGACCGGAACCCGGTATCCCGATGCCCATGTCGCGCCGCGATCCGCCGCCGAAGTGCGGGCCGCGTTGCTCGCGGTCAATCGGCCCGGGGGCCGTACGTCGTGCGCGACGCGGGGTGTACCTGGCGCGGAGTGCTGTTCAGGCTGTGAGGGGCCCGCGCTCTAGTCGGTGGTCCGATCGGGTGCCAAGGAGCGACGATGGCGGCGGACGCTGGCTTCCTTGGCGTGTGGGGCGGTGACGGTGCAGTCCTTCGGGACGGCGCGGATGGCGAGGGCGACGCCGCTGGTGATCTGGCAGCGGCGGCCGATGGCGACGCCGGGCCCGATGCTGATGCTGTTGCCGGTCTGGGTGTCGTCGCCGATGACGGCCCCGAACTGGGTTGTTCCGCAGCGGTATAGGCCGGCGCCCGTGCGGATGATGACCTCGCGGTCGGGCTTGCGCATGTCGGTGGGGGCGGTGACGTAGCCGCCAAGGGTGATCCGGTCCATGTCTGTTGGCCCTTCTGATGGGTCCGGCAGCAGGTTTCGGCCGGGATACGCTCGCCGTTCACCTGATGCCGGCTTGAGAGAAGTGGTGATGGATGTGACCCGGCCGCGTGTGGGTGTCGCCGTGCTGACCATGGGCGACCGGATGCCTGAGCTGCTGTCTTTGCTGGAGTCGGTGGCCAAGCAGGACGAGCCCGCAGCCCGGGTTGTCGTCGTCGGCAACGGCGCGGCGCTTGCGGGGCTGCCGGACGGCGTGACCGCGGTGGAGCTGGAGGAGAACCTGGGTGTGTCCGGTGGCCGCAACGTCGCCTGGCGGCGGCTGCGCGAGTTCGGTGACGTGGACGTGCTCGTGGACCTGGACGACGACGGGCTGCTGATCGAAGCGGACGTGTTCCGGCGGATCGCAGACTTGTACGAGGCAGACACCCGTCTCGGAATCGTCAGTTTCCGGATCGCGGACGAGACCGGCGCCACCCAGCGGCGTCACGTGCCCCGCCTGCGGGCCAAGGACCCGATGCGGCGGGGGCTGGTGACCACGTTCCTGGGCGGTGGTCACGCGCTGTCGATGCCGATGCTGGAGCAGACCGGCGGCTGGCCGGACGCGTTCTTCTTCACGCACGAGGAGACCGATTTGGCCTGGCGGGCGATCGATCGGGGCTGGGACGTCCTCTACGAGCCGCAGCTCGTTCTCCAGCACCCGAAGACTTCGCCGGCACGGCACGCTGTCTACTACCGGATGACGGCCCGGAACCGGGCCTGGCTTGCCAAGCGGCATCTGCCCGCTCTTCTCGTGCCGGTCTACCTGGGGGTGTGGGTGGTGCTGACCGTGCTCCGCACGAAGTCCCTGGCGGGACTGCGGGCCTGGTTCGGCGGGTTCGCCGAGGGCATCCGGAGCAGCGGGGGCCCTCGACGTCCCATCATGTGGAGGACGGTGTGGCGGATGTCCCGCCTGGGCAGGCCGCCGGTCGTCTAAGCCGCCGTGGACTCTCGCCGGTCCGACGCGTCCGCAGGCAGGCAGACGGAGCCCGATCTGCTCACTGAGCCCGGCTGCCCCACCGCCCCCAGGTCGTCCGAGATAGTCATACTAAGCAGCCAGTTACGGCGATGCGCAGGGGGATTTCGCCAAGTGGGCCTTTTCGACAAGATGACCGGAACCCGGTATCCCGGTGCCCATGTCGCGCCGCGATCCGCCGCCGAAGTGCGGGCCGCGTTGCTCGCGGTCAATCGGCCCGGGGTGCCGTACGTCGTGCGCGACAGCACCGCGAAAGAGGGCGCCGACCTTGTGGCGGTGTGGCGGGTGGAGGAGTTGAAGCTGACCCTCAAGATACGGATGCGGATCGTCCCGGCGCGGCGCGAGGTGCGGGCCCTCGACGAGCAGTGGGAGGCGAAGAACGGCGAGCGCTCGTACGGCCGGGGGCCGGCGAGGACGGTGAGCCGGCAGTGGACGTACGAGCGGGGTCCCGACGGCCGGCGGCACAAGGTCGAGAGCTTCCGCTTCGACTCGCGGGACATGAAGAACCCCCTGCAAGCCGCCGTCCTCAACGCGGGCTGGACCTGGCGCGGAGTGCTGTTCAAGCTGTGAGGGTCCCGCGCGAGCTCTGAGCGCGCCCGTGCTCTAGACCGTCGCCACCAGCCACTCCTTGCCGTCCACGTCGCCGCCGCTTCGGTCCGGCTCGGCGCACGGCTCGGCGTCCATCGCCAGCAGCGCGCCTGAGCTCTGCGAACGCAGCATCAGCGCGTCACTCGACCAGTCCACCAGCCAGCGGACGTCGTCCGTGTACTTGCTGTCCTCGTCGTCCGCGTGCGCGTACAGGTCGTGGCGGCCGGCGGGGCCGATCATCTGCCGGCTCGCCAGCAGCTTGCCGCTCTTGGCGTGCTTGAGGTGGATGTCGCCGTCGGCGACGCGGACCGCCTGCCAGCGGTCCTCGTCCTCGTACGCGTCCGGTTGCCGTGCCTCCAGGGCCCCACCGCTCATGAGCGCCAGCCGGGAGCCCGAATTCTTGTGGGTGAGCGTGATCGTCCCGGCCAGCTTCGCGTCCTCCAGCTTGCGCAGAACATCCCACTCGTCGGCCTTGGACGCGCCGGGCACGGCCGCCTTGGCCTTCTCGGCGGCGGCCTTGGGAGAGAGACCGGCATCCTTCATGAAGCCGACGGCCATGTCGTACAGGGCTTGGGGGATAGTGAGGACCATGGCCTGATCGCTACCAGCGAGCCCTCCAGCCGATGCGTTCAGCTGGTGCTAGTCACCCGAAGGAACGCGGACCAAGCGGCGGGGGTGAGGGTGAGCGCCCGGATGCTGGTGTCCTTGGAGTCGCGGACGTGTACGGCGTGGGGGCAGGCGGCGACCTCGACGCATTCGCCGCCCTGGCCACTGCTGTACGAGGACTTCGCCCACTCGACCGCGATCTCGACGCATTCGCCCTGCTGATCGCTGCTGTACGAGGACTTCATCCACTCGACGGCGACCTCCACACAGTCGCCGCCCTGGTCGCCGCTGTAGCTGCTCTTGAACCAGTTGAGGTCGCTACTTCTCATAGCTCTCGTGCCACCTGTTCGATGAGTTTGGCTGAGTCTTCCGGGTTGAGGGCCTGTGCCCGCAGAATGCCATACCGTGCGAACACATCGCCTACGTCCGGCTGTTCGCTGAGAAAGTACCGGCCGCCCTGCCCCTCGACGTAGACCAGCTGACTGCGACGCTTGGCCGTCTCCAGCAAGACGAAGGGCCCGCTGAGCCCAGCATGTGTCTGCCGGTCCGCCGGCATGACTTGCAATTCGACATTGCGGAGACGACCGATGTCGAGGATGTGTCGCAGGTTCTCCTTGAGGACCGCCAGCCCGCCGATCGGGCGGGTTAACGTGCTCATCTCCAGGACGAAGCTCATCAGAGCCGTGGGCTTTCGGCGGAACACTTTCTGCCGGGCAAGGCGGGCCACGACTCCCGCCTCAATCTCCTCGGCCTCCAGTGACGGGCGTTCGCAGGCGAAGACCGCCCGCGCATACTCCTCCGTCTGAAGCAGGCCAGGAATCACATGCGTCGCATACATGTGGACACCCGCCGCCTTCGCCTCCTCCTCCACGTAGTCCTCGAACCACGCCGCCACCCCACTCGCCTTCAGCTCCTCCGCCACCTCCAGAAGTGCACCTTGTGCACCCAGCAGCTCGTCCGCCAGCTCCACGAAGTTTCCCCGTGGGCGGCGCTCCCCGCGCTCGATCATCGCCACCTGGGACTTGGAGTACGTCGTGTGCTTGCCCAGCGCCTCCTGCGAGACCTTGGCGCGTTCACGGTGGAAGCGCAGGAGTCTGCCGAACGCCTTTGCCGCCCCAGGACTCCCGTTGTTCCCGATGTTCACTTCCGTCCTCCCCAAGTGCACAACCCATCACAAACTCTCTGTGGTGCTGGTCACACTAGAGCCGGGCCGGAAGGCTGGCCCCATGAATCCGCGCATTTCACTTGACACGGTGCCCAGTTGGATTCCCGCCTCCGGACATGCCCTGCGACATGCGGGGGTTCACTTCGACGCCGTACGCATCGGAGGATTCCTCGGGGAGCAAGTGGCCTACGAGATCATGCAGTTCACGGACTTCCAGGCTGGTCCGATCGTCCGGGAGGCGATCGGCGAGCAGAACATGTACTTCCTGCTGCCGCCGCAGACCGCCGCCGCGCACGCGTGGCCCGCCGGTGCGCGGGCGCTGAGTCGGGACGGGCGCAGCTCGGCGTTCGTGGGGGTGCCCGCGCTCGACGGGTGGACATGGCCGCTGGACTGGAGGTCTCGGCCGACCGAGGAAGTGCCGTTCGTGGAAACGGACTTGTTGTACGACATGGTCGTATATGCGGTACGGTAACCGCGTCCTCACGCTCTGTGCACGTACACATGGAGCGGCCCCCGGCGGTGCGCCAACACCATCCGAGGACCTTCACTACCAGTGGAAAGTGGGTCCACCAGAAATGCTTCGGCATGCTATCGCGCCCCTTCGGCGCTACACCATGGTTGCGAACGACGTCGTACGGCATCCGCGCCTGAACAGCGACGCGAAGATCTTGATCGTCCTCATTCAGGGACTCCCCGACTCCGCTTGCGACAAGCCGCTCAGCGAGCACGCGAGCGACCTCGGCATGAAGCCTCGGGCCTACCAGCGGGCGAAAGAACAGCTGGTCGCATGCGGTTTCCTGCACGAGTGGAAGTGGCAGGGGACGCGCGGGCGTTGGGTCACCGAGCAGCTCGTGTCGAACGTCGCCCTCACGCGCGAGGGCGCGAACGCGGTGAGGGAGGGGGTCCCGCAGCCAACGTCCGATCCCGGGGATCCGCCCGCGCCTCCCACTCCCCCAGCTGCCGAGCCGCCGAGTGTCGGAGGACCGACCGTCGGAGAACCGGAGAGCCCGGAACCCGGCGGCTCTCCTCCGGAGGTTAAAACCAGGGAGAAGAACAACCCCCACCCCCCACCCAGCACCCCCGACGAAACAGACGGACGGGATGGATCGGATGGACCGGGTGAATCGGACAGGCCAGAGGTCGGGGAGACGGAGGTCGCGGAGCCCGAAGTCGCGCAGCCGGAGGTGGTCGAGGCCGAGCGGCTGCTGCTGTCTCTGAGGCACACGCGGCGGGATCTGCTGCTCGGGGTCCGCGAGGCGCGCGCTCTGGCGGACGCGGCGGCGGAGTGGCTGCGGCGCGGGCTGTCGACGGCCGATCTGCGTCAGGCCCTGACGGCGGGCCTTCCTCCGGGCGGGGTCCGCTCGGCGGTGGGCTTCGTACGCCACCGCCTGATCGAGAAACTCCCCGCACCGATCGCGCCGAGCACGCCAGCAGCGTCAGCCGCTGGAGCCGCTCCGACCACGTCAGCCACGTCGGCCACGGCAGCCCCTGGAGCCGTCCCGGCCGGAGGGCTGATCACCTGCAAGGGCCCCGGCGACGAGCACGTCTTCCGCGCCGTGGCCGACGAGACCCACTGCGCTCCCTGCCGCCGCCGTACAGCCGCAGCCGCGCAGACGGCACCCCGCCCGAGATCGATCCCCTGGCGCACCCGCGTCCAGGAAGCCGCCGCCGGTGCGTAGGTCCTACGCTGCCGACGCGGCGAGGGCGGGCAAAGGCGCAGGCGGCAGGCTACTGGCCGACCGCCGCCGCGACGGCGATGATCGCGAACAGCAGCACGAGCACGCCCGCCATGATCTGGTTTCTGGTCTTCGGGTTCACGGAACGAGGTTAACTCGCCCGTTCGAGTGGCCAGGACCCGACCGTCTCGTACCGGGGCTCCTCGCCCTTGATCCCGCTCACCGGCAGGTTGCTGCGGACGAGCGCCAGCTCGGACACCTGCCAGGGCGTGCCCTCGAAGCCCTCCAGCCGCTCGACGTACGGCCGCAGATCCGCGTCGTCGCTGCGGCTGCGGGCAACCGTCAGGTGCGCGTGGTAGCGGCGGTGCTCCTCCATGCTGATCCCCGACCGGCGCGCCGCCGCGTCCGCTCGCTCCGCCAGCAGGCGCATCTCCTCGATCCCGCCGGCCGCCCCCGCCCACAGCACCCGCTGGGAGAACCGGCCGCCCTGGTGGACGCGGAGGGAGAACGGCGGCGTCCGGTGCGCGGCCCGGCGCAGGCGCTCGTGCAGCTCGGGCAGGAGGCTCTCGTCGACCTCGCCCATGAACGCCAGCGTGAAGTGCCAGCCCGCGCGCCCGGTCCAGCGCAGCCCGTCCGCGCCGGGGAGGGACTTCAACCGGTCGACGGCGGCGCCGAGTTCGTCCACGACCGGGGCGGGCGGGAGCACGGCGGCGAAGATTCTCATACGGCGAGTCTTGCGCACCCGATCGGCGGGCCGGAAGCAGCCTGCCGATCACGCACCAGTTCGCAGGCACCAGTTCACGCGAACCATTTCAGGGGCCGCCCAGCGCGCCGCCTCACGCCGCCGTGGTCAGCTGCTCCCTCGGGACGAACTCGAGGTGCTTGCGCCCCCGCCGCAGATCTATTTTCAGGCGCAGCCCGCCCACACGGGCGAGCATCACGCCGACTCCTATCGCCGCCAGCATGGCCACCGCGCCGCCTGCGGCGAAGCCCACGCGCGGGCCGTACGCGTCCGTGATCCAGCCGACGAGCGGCGCGCCCAGCGGGGTGCCGCCCGTGAAGACCATCATGAACAGGCTCATCACCCGGCCCCGCATCAGCGGGTCCGTGGCCATCTGGACGCTGGAGTTCGCGGTGACGTTGACCGTCAGGCCGAACATGCCGATCGGCACCATCAGCGCCGCGAAGATCCAGAACGACGGTGCGAACGCGGTCACGACCTCCAGCAGGCCGAACAGCACGCCCGCCCCCACCAGCACCCGCAGCCGTGAGGTCCCGCGCCGGGCCGCGAGCAGGGCCCCCGCCAGGGAGCCCGCCGCCATCAAGGTGTTGAGCAGGCCGTACGTACCGGCGTCGCCGTGGAAGACGTCGTCGACGAAGGCCGAGAGCCAGATCGGGAAGTTGAATCCGAAGGTGCCGACGAACCCGACGAGGACGATCGGCCAGATCAGCTCGGGCCGCCCCGCGACGTACTTCAGCCCCTCCCGCAGCTGCCCCTTGCCGCGCGGCGCCCGCTCGACCTTGTACAGCTCGCTGTTGCGCATCATCAGCAGACCGGCGATGGGCGCGAGGAAGGACAGTCCGTTGAGGAGGAAGGCGTAGCCGCTGCCGACGGCCGTGATCAGCACACCGGCGACGGCGGGGCCGACCAGCCGCGCGGACTGGAAGTTGGCGGAGTTCAGGCTGACCGCGTTGGCCAGCTGGCCGGGGCCGACCATCTCCGCGACGAAGGACTGGCGCGCCGGGTTGTCGACGACGGTGACGAGGCCGAGCAGGAAGGCCGTGAGGTAGACGTGCCACACCTGGACGTGGCCGCTGAGGGTGAGCGCGGCGAGCGCGAGGCCGGTCAGGGCCATCGCTGCCTGGGTGGCGAGCAGCAGCCGCCGCTTGGGCAGCCGGTCGGCGAGCACGCCGCCGTAGAGCCCGAAGAGCAGCATGGGCAGGAACTGCAGCGCGATGGTGATGCCGACGGCCGAAGCCGAGCCGGTCAGGGTCAGCACCAGCCAGTCCTGGGCGATGCGCTGCATCCAGGTACCGGTGTTGGAGACCACTTGTCCGGTCGCGAAGAGCCGGTAGTTACGGATCTTCAGCGAGCTGAACATGGTTGTAGGGGCGGGTGCGGGTGCGGAGTCTGCTCCGGGTCCCGTACGCAAAAGTGTCGCCTCCCTGGCAATGCGGTGATTAAAGGTGTGCGAGCTTCTCCAGAACGGGAGCGGCAGCGCGGAGCTTGGCCCACTCGTCCTCGTCCAGACCCTCGGCGAGCGTGGCCAGCCAGGCGTTCCGCTTGCGGCGGCTCTCCTCCAGCATGGCTTCCGCCTGCTCGGTCTGGCTGACCACCTTCTGCCGGCGGTCGTCGGGGTGCGGCTCTAGCCGGACCAGCCCCTTGGCCTCGAGCAGTGCCACGATCCGGGTCATGGACGGCGGCTGGACGTGCTCCTTGCGGGCCAGCTCACCGGGGGTGGCGGAGCCGCATCGGGCGAGGGTGCCGAGCACCGACATCTCGGTCGGGCTCAGCGATTCGTCGACGCGCTGATGCTTCAGGCGTCGGCCCAGCCGCATGACGGCCGAGCGGAGCGAGTTCACGGCGGCGACGTCTTCGTCGGCGGCGCCATGGGACAGGTCAGGCATGTTCGTTAGCGTAACTCATTACCCATGCTAAATACCAGTGGGACATGGCCACAGTCGGCGGAGTCACCCATATGAGTGAGCCGCATGCGGAAAGTGACGCGTCGGCCAGTATGGAGCGGCAACCCTGGCTGACATGGGATCGACAGTGCTCAGCCTGCGGATAGACGGTGAGCTGCTCAACCGGCTCCGGCAGCACGCCTCAAAACGCGGAATGAGCGTCCAGGACTATGTGGTCCAGACGCTCATTCGCGACGACTTCGACGAACGCTTCAAGTCGGCGGTCGACGAGACGGAGGAGTTCTACGGCCGTATGTGACGTGCCCCCTGCCCCGTGGGCGAGTACCCCTCTACGGTTCTACGTGAGGCCCAGCGCCGGCATCGCGTAGTAGAAGACGAACACCGCCGAGACGACGTACATCGCCACCGGCACCTCGCGCCCGCGGCCCGCCGCCAGCCGCAGCACGCTGAAGGCGATGAAGCCGATGCCGATGCCGTTGGTGATCGAGTACGTGAACGGCATCATCACCATCGCGAGGAACGCGGGCACCGCGATGGTGAAGTCGCTCCAGTCGATGTCCTTGACGGAGCCCGCCAGGATCAGGAAGCCGACCGCCAGCAGCGCGGGCGTCGCCGCCTGCGAGGGGACCATGGTGGCCAGCGGGGTGAGGAAGAGCGCGACCGAGAAGAGCGCGCCGGTGACGACCGAGGCCAGGCCGGTGCGCGCGCCCTCGCCGACGCCCGCCGTGGACTCCACGAAGCAGGTGTTGGCGGAGGACGAGGTCGCGCCGCCCGCGGCGACCGCGATGCCGTCGACGATCAGGACCTTGTTGATGCCGGGGAAGTCGCCCTTGTCGTCCATCAGCTTCGCCTCGTCGCCGACGCCGAGGATCGTGCCCATGGCGTCGAAGAAGCAGGACAGCAGCACGGTGAAGACGAAGAGGCAGCCGGTCAGATAGCCGACCTTGCCGAAGCCGCCGAACAGGCTGACCTCGCCGACCAGCCCGAAGTCCGGCGAGGCGACCGGGTTGCCCGGCCACTGCGGGGTGGTCAGGCCCCACGCCCCCGCAGGCAGGTCGGCGAGCGCCTGGACGAGGACGGCGACCAGCGTCATCACGACGATGGAGATCAGGATCGCGCCCGGGACCTTGCGGATGATCAGCGCGAGGGTGAGCAGCGTGCCCAGCACGAAGACGAGGACGGGCCAGCCGTTGAGGTGGCCGTCGGCGCCGAGCTGGAGCGGGACGGTGGTGTGGGCGAGGTCCGGGATACGGGTGACGAAGCCCGCGTCGACCAGGCCGATGAGCATGATGAACAGGCCGATGCCGATCGCGATGCCCTTGCGCAGGCCGAGCGGCACGGCGTTCATCACGCGCTCGCGCAGTCCGGTGGCGACCAGCAGCATCACGACGAAGCCGGCGAGGACGACCATGCCCATCGCGTCCGCCCAGCTCATGCGGGGCGCGAGCTGGAGGGCGACGACGGTGTTCACGCCGAGTCCGGCCGCGAGCGCGATCGGGACGTTGCCGATGACGCCCATGAGAAGCGTGGAGAAGGCGGCGGTCAGCACGGTGGCGGTGACCAGCTGGCCGCCGTCGAGCTGGTGTCCGTACATGTCCTTCGCGCTGCCGAGGATGATCGGGTTCAGCACGATGATGTAGGCCATCGCGAAGAAGGTGGCGAAGCCGCCGCGGACCTCGCGGGCGACGGTGGAGCCGCGCTCGGAGATCCTGAAGTAGCGGTCGAGCCGGTGGGCGGCGCCGGGACCGGAGTCACCGGAGTCGGGGCGCGGCGGCTTGGCGTCCGCGGGAGCGGTGGCCGTGGGGGGCATGCGGGACCTCGCGGGGGTTCTTTGGCGGGGATTCTCGGCGGGTTCCTGGCCGGTTCACTGGCTGCTCCAGGACCCTTGGAGGTTCCTACGAACAAAACCGGTCGGACACAAACCGCTTCAGTATGAATGTATAGATGGAAGATCGGTATCTCCGCGCGTAGACGGCGGTGAGCAGCGGGCGGCGGTGGGCGGGCGGGGGGCTGGCCATGGCCTCGGCACCAGCTGGCGGCGGGCCGACGAGGTGGGGAGAGGGGCCGCCTACACTGGCCGCATGGCGAAATGGACCCCCACGCACGAGGCGCCCGAGCCCCTTGAGGGGCCCGTCGTCGCCACCATCATCGGCGGCACGATCCTGTGGTTCGTCATGTTCCTCGTGCAGGTCCCCTTCTACAGCTGGTTCGACGAGCGCGACCTGACCTGGTGGGTGTGGACCTGCCTGGCGGGCGCGGGGCTCGGGCTGATCGGCATCTGGTACGTGCGGGGGCGGGACGCGGCGATCAAGCGGTCGCTCGCGGAGAAGGCGGAGCAGACGGAGGCGGGGGCCGAGGCCGGGGCGGGTGGCGCGCCGTCGTCGCCGTCGGACTCCGGCGAGGGCAAGTGACCCGGACCGCCTGAGTCCGGACCGCGCCTGAGTCCGGACCGCGCCTGCGTCCAGACCGACCGGACCGCGCCTGCGTCCAGATCGACCGGACCGCCTGAGTGCGGACCGCCTGAGCAGTGCCCTGCGTAGTGCCACGGGACCATTCCCGTCCTACCGAAGTCTGATCTCTCCGCACTCGGCGGGTGAACCGGCCCTTCCCCCCGTACCGTCGAAACCATGACTCAGCGGGCGAGGATCGACGCGAACGGCCCCAAGCCGAGCGGACCCGTCATCGACGCGGGCGCCGAGCTGGACCCCGTACATCCCAGGAAGCCACCGCGCTCCCTCCTGGCCCCGGCGACCGGGCTGACGACGGCGGAGGTGGCCGAGCGGGTCGCGCGGGGCAAGGTCAACGACGTACCGATCCGCTCCTCCCGCTCGACCGCGGACATCGTCCGCGGCAACGTCTTCACCCGCTTCAACGCGATCATCGGCGTGCTCTGGGTGATCATGTTCTTCGTCGCGCCCATCCAGGACAGCCTCTTCGGCTTTGTGATCATCGCCAACACCGGCATCGGCATCGTCCAGGAGCTGCGCGCCAAGAGGACCCTGGACGGCCTCGCGGTCATCGGCGAGGCGAAGCCGACGGTACGGCGGGACGGCAGCTCGGCGGAGATATCCACCTCCGAGATCGTGCTCGGGGACCTCGTCGAACTCGGCCCCGGCGACAAGGTCGTCGTCGACGGCGAGGTGGCGGAGGCCGAGAGCCTGGAGATCGACGAGTCGCTGCTGACCGGCGAGGCGGACCCGGTCGTCAAGCAGCCGGGCGACCCGGTGATGTCGGGGAGCTTCGTGGTCGCGGGCGGCGGCGCGTTCACGGCGACGAAGGTGGGGCGGGAGGCGTACGCGGCGCAGCTCGCGGAGGAGGCGTCGCGCTTCACGCTCGTCCACTCCGAGCTGCGCTCGGGCATCTCGACGATCCTCAAGTACGTGACGTGGATGATGATCCCGACCGCGATCGGGCTCGTCGTCAGCCAGCTCGTGGTCAAGGACGACAACTTCAAGGACTCGGTCGCCAGGACCGTCGGCGGCATCGTGCCGATGATCCCCGAGGGTCTGGTGCTGCTGACGTCGGTGGCCTTCGCGATCGGCGTGATCCGGCTGGGCCGCAAGCAGTGCCTGGTGCAGGAGCTGCCGGCGATCGAGGGCCTGGCCCGGGTCGACGTGGTGTGCCTGGACAAGACGGGCACGCTGACCGAGGGCGGTATGGACGTCACGGAGCTGCGGCCGCTGGGCGGGGCGGACGAGGCGTACGTACGGAGGGTGCTGGGGGCGCTCGGGAAGTCGGATCCGCGGCCAAACGCGTCGCTTCAGGCGATCATCGACGCGTATCCGGACGGGGTGGATGCGGACGGGGTGGATGCGGGCGGCGTGGATGCGGACGGCGTGGGCTGGCGGTGCACGCAGGCGCTGCCTTTTTCCTCGGCGCGGAAGTACAGCGGGGCGGAGTTCAGCGAGGGGAACGGGGACCGTTCGGCGTGGCTGCTGGGCGCGCCGGACGTGCTGCTGCCGGCGGACGACCCGACGCTGCACGAGATCGAGCACCTCAACGAGCAGGGGCTGCGGGTGCTGCTGCTGGTTAGGGCGGCGGGCGAGCTGGACTCGCCGACGGTCGCCCAGGGGGCGAAGGCGACGGCGCTGGTGGTGCTGGAGCAGCGGCTGCGGCCGGACGCGGCGGACACCCTGCGGTACTTCGACGACCAGGACGTCCACGCGAAGGTGATCTCCGGCGACAACGCGGTGTCGGTGAGCGCGGTGGCCGGGAAGCTGGGGCTGCCGGGGGCGGCGAACACGGTGGACGCCCGCCGGCTGCCGACGGACCAGGCGGAGATGGCGGAGGCGCTGGACGCGAACGCGGTCTTCGGCCGGGTGACTCCGCAGCAGAAGCGGGACATGGTCGGGGCGCTCCAGTCGCGCGGGCACACGGTGGCGATGACGGGCGACGGCGTCAACGACGTACTGGCGCTCAAGGACGCGGACATCGGCGTCTCGATGGGGTCCGGCTCGGAGGCGACGCGGGCGGTCGCCCAGATCGTGCTGCTGAACAACAGCTTCGCGACGCTGCCTTCGGTGGTGGCCGAGGGCCGACGGGTGATCGGCAACATCACGCGGGTGGCGACGCTGTTCCTGACGAAGACGGTGTACTCGGTACTGCTGGCGGTGCTGGTGGTGTGCAGCCAGGTCGAGTACCCGTTCCTGCCGAGACACTTGACGCTGCTGTCGACGCTGACGATCGGCGTGCCGGCGTTCTTCCTGGCGCTGGCGCCGAACAAGGAGCGGGCGAAGCCGCACTTCGTACGCCGGGTGATGCGGTACGCGATCCCGGCGGGGGTGATCGCGGCGGCGGCGACGTTCGCGACGTACCTGCTGGCCCGCTCCCACTACAGCGGCCCCGACGCCTTGGAGGCGGAGACGAGCGCGGCGACGCTGACGCTGTTCCTGGTCTCCATGTGGGTCCTGGCGATCATCGCGCGCCCGTACACGTGGTGGCGGGTATGCCTGGTGGCGGCGATGGGCCTGGGCTTCCTGATCGTGCTGATCGTGCCGTGGCTCCAGGACTTCTTCGCCCTGAAGCTGGTGGGCACGACGATGCCCTGGGCGGCGGTCGCCATCGCGGCGACGGGAGCGGCGCTGCTGGAGATGGCGTGGCGCTGGGTGGACAGGCGGTTCCCGGCGTAGCGACGGGCGGGTGGGCGGGTGGGGCGCGGCGTGGCTCCCGGCGCTGGGGACGGGTGGGGCTTGGCGTGGCTCCAGGTCCCGGCGGACAGAGGCGGGTCGCGGCGCGACGAAGGCCCGTGGTCGGGCTCAGCGCGGAGCGCGGTCGTCGGCGGCGATTCTCACGATCGGCCGTTGAGCGTCCGCTCGGCGAGAAGCAGAGCGAGGGGGCCGCCCTGGAGCAGGAACCGCCCCTCGGTGGCGGCCGTGATGGCGTCGCTCAGGCACCACCACATCAGCTTGAACTCTTCTTCCGTGGCTGTGAGCTGCTGGGGACCGCACTCCAGCCCCTCGGCGAGGAACAGGTGGACGCGGGCGGTGGCGTTCAGAGTCATCGCGTATGAGCCAAGAGGCTGCCAGTGATCCGCGGCGACTCCAGCCTCCTCACGCAGCTCCCGGCGGGCGCACTCTTCAGGGGTTTCGCCGTCTTCTCGGCGGCCTCCTGGCAGGAACAAGTACTCCCCGCCATGGCGGGGAAACGGCGCGGCCAGCAGCGCGATGTGGCCATGCTCGTCCCGCGCCACCACGACAGCGGCGTCACGCGTCGGCCCACGGTCTTGTGCGTCGTCCATGGGCGGCGAGCGTAGCGACCGTCAGACGCGCATGATGGCGAACGGCACGTTCATCACTGTGGGATGGACGATCCCACGCCCGTGGTATCCGTCCTCGCCGAAGGCGTCGCCATGGTCGGACTCATTTCGTTCTCAGCTCGCGGCCTTCCGGCTCGGTTCTTCGCGATGTTTCGTGTCTTCTTCCTGTTGCCTGACTCGGCGAGCAGGGCGAGTACCGCCGGCGACGTCGACACCCCGGCGAGGAGGCGCTGCATCCAGTCCGTGACCTCCGCCAACTCGGCCGGTGTCGGCGCGTGACCGTCCTCGACGGACAGGTAGAACAGCCAGTCGTGGACGCGGCGGCGGATGAAAGCGCGGAACCCCTCCGTCTTGAGCTGGTCGATCTCCGGCAGCAGTTCGGCCGACCACTGCCGGAACTCTTCACGACCGGTCGCCTTCATCGCGATCGTGTCCACGAGAGCGACCACCGCCGTCTTGGACGCCATCTCGTTGGGGTCGCGCAGGATCGTGGCCACGATCGCGCGGTCTCGGTCGCGACTCCGCGAGGAAGCAGTCGCCGAGACGACGTCTCGGTACGCGGACGACCGCACGTGCTCGTCCGCGACGGCGTCGTCGACGTCCACGTCGAGGATGCCGGCCCCTGCCAGCAACTCGGCCACATCGGAATGCAAAGTCATCGCTTCATCCCTTCTCGCAGGGCGAGCCTCGCCGACCGACCGCAGGACAGGCGACCCCGCCCGCACCTGGCAAGTGCAGTGATCGGGCGGGCAGGTGGGACAAGCACCCGCCCGAGGCACGGGCGACCCGGACTCGCCGACCAGCCGCAGCACAGGCAGCCCTGCCCGCACCCGACAGGCAACGGCAAACGGGCGGGCGGGTGGGACAAGCACCGGCCCGAGGCACGGGCGACCCGCACCGACGAACGCGGGCACGGCACAAGAACCGGCCCGAGGCACGGGCGGCCCGCACCTTCGAGCGCGGCCACGGCACAAGCAACCCCGCCCGAGGCACGGGCAACCCGCACCGACCAACCGCCCCCCGCCCTAGCTCCCCGCGTCGAACCAGCGGTCGCGGGCCAGTTCGTCCGTGCGGGACGGGTCCTCCAGGAGCGCCGCCACCTCGAAGCGCCGCGGCCACTGCGCCGTCGCCCAGGCGAGGCCCGCCGCCACGCCCTCCAGCGTCGACGCGTGGAGCACGCCGTCCGGAGTGCGGTGCCAGTCGAGCTCCACGCCCGAGGCGATCAGCTCCTCGTGCTCGACGTACGTCGAAGGGGTCGTCGGGCCCAGCAGGATGCGTACCGACTCCGGGACCTCGTGCTCCTCGCCGTCCGTCGTCACCTCCGCCGTGACCGCCTCGCTCAGGCGGCGGGTCTGGAGCAGCTCCGCCAGCTCGGCCGCCCGCGACGGGGAGACCGGGAGCAGGGGCAGGTCGGCGGTGAGCGGCAGCAGGTCGGGTGCGTCGGCGACGACCGCCTCGGTCGCGTCCACCACGACCACCTCGCCGTTCACGACGGCCCGCAGCTCGTCCGGGAGCGTGACCTGCTCCGGGTCGAGGTCCGCCAACGCGGTGTACAGCGCGTGCAGTTGCGCCGAGCGAACCGTGCGCTCGGGGTCCGCGAGGCGCCCCAGCAGCTCCGCCGCCCCGCCCGGCTCGTCCAGCAGCGCGGCGACCGACGTGCGTACGCCGAGCGCCCGCAGCACCTCGGAGTCCTCGAAGCCCGTCGTGTCGGCGGACTCGTACAGCCCCTCCAGCAGCGGGTCGCCGCCCTCCGCCCGCAGCCCCGCCGGCCGTCGGCCGTCGAGGACCGGGTGGTCGCGCAGCCACCAGGCCGTGTACGGCCGTACCGTCTCCGTCGTGCCGTCCGGCAGGAGGATGCGCACGGACTGGGTCAGCGCGTCGCGCAGCGGCGGCTGCGCCAGCAGGGCCAGGGCCTGCGGCCAGCAGTCGTCGTCCACCAGCTCCAGGTCCCGTACCGCCGTGATCTCGGTGGCGACTGGCGGCAGCGGAGTCTCGGGCAGCCGGTCCAGCACGTCCTCGCACCACACGTCGACGGCGTCCAGCAGGCCCGCGTCGTCGGGCTCGGCGAAGTCGCCTTCGCGGGGCTCGAGTTCGTCGGGGTCCAGGACGACGTCCGTGGCCCGTACGAGAGCGAAGTTCGCCAGCACCCCGCACGCGGCCAGCGGCTGCTCGCCCCAGCGCTCGGCCAGCTCCGCGTCGCACAGCGCCAGCTCGTCCTCGCGCATCACGGACGCGAACGGGCTGTCGGGAAGAACGAGTTCACCCGCAGGAGCGAGTTCCCCCTCGTCGTCGGGCAGGGCCAGCGCGCCCAGCCACGGCTCGTCGCCGGGCTCCAGATCCGCGTCCCGCACCAGCGCGAGGACGGTCTCCGCGAGCTCGTCGGCGTCCAGCGGGGCGCCGTCCCCGACGCCGTCGTACCAGACCTCGCCGGCGTCCATGGACCCGGCGACGGCCGCCCGCACCTGCGGCGTCGTCAGCACCGCGCGCGGCGTCGCGGGCAGCGCGCCCAGCTTCTCCAGCAGCGGGTGCGCCGCGTCCGGGTGGACGACCTTCAGCCCGAGGCGGGCCAGCTGCGGCGGGGTCTCGGCCAGCGGCAGCAGGGTCTGGCGCGGCCCGATCGTCGTACGGACCGCCCCACCGCCTCCGCCTCCGTCGCCTCCGTCGCCTTCGTCGCCTTCGTCGCCTCGATCCTTGGACGCGTCCCCGGCCAGCGGCACGGGCAGCCCCGACAGCCGGTCGGGGTCGACCCCCGCCAGGCTGTCGTACAGCCGCCGCCACCACGCCGGCGCGCGCTCGAGCCCGGCGAGCCGGTCGATCGCCTCGGTCAGCGGGACCCGCGCCACGCCGAGCGTGCGCAGCTCCACCCGCCGCTCCAGGCCCGCGGGCAGCAGGCACGGCATCACCTCGGCGAGCACCTGGACCGTCTCCGCGCCCGCGCCCTCCAGCACCTCCGCCTCGATGGGGCGCAGCCCCGCCGAGACCTGGCGGTCCGGCAGGCCGGTGTCCTCGCCGGAGACGTCCCGCGGGGCCGCCGCCTCCAGGAACGCCGTACGCGGCAGCCGCTCCAGGATCGCCGCCCGCAGCACGCCGTCCAGCTGTCCCTTGCCGAGCGGTCCCGGCACCAGGTCGATCGTGCCGACGCTCACCGGCGCCCAGTCGCCGAGCAGTTCGGCGTACGCGTCGGCCGCCCGTGCCACCAGGAAGTCGGCGAGCGGCCCGGGGGCCGGGTGGCGGCGGGTCGTGTCCAGCGGCAGCGAGGCGATCAACAGCGCGGGCACGCCGAGGGGTTCGTCGGTCGGGGTCGGCGCGTGCACCACGGGCGCGGTGCGCGGCCGGGCCGGCGCGCCCTCCTCGTCCACGGGGACCGCCCAGGTGACGGTCCAGTACGGCCGCAGCCGCTCCTCGACGGGACGGTCCGCGAGCAGCGCGGGCTCGATCGCGCCGCCGTGGCTGACGACCCGCCAGCGCCGGTCGCCCTGCGCGCTGTCCTCGACGTGCACGTACGAGCCGTGCACGGAGCGCCTCAACTCCCGTACGCCGTCCGGGGTCTCGACGACGATCTCGCTCAGCCCGGACAGCGTCAGCAGCAGCGCGTCGTCGATCCCGGCGAGCAGCCGCTCCACCAGGTCGACGGCGGCGCCGTCGCGCAGGGGCAGCACGACCACGGTGTCGTACCCCTGCGGCGCCGTCCCCTCGGCGGGCAGCGGCAGCCGCAGCAGCGGTACGTGTCCGTCGCGGCGGCGCAGCTCGTCGCCGAGGCCGGGGCTGCCCTGGGCGGCCTGCGTGGCCAGCTCCCTGGCCTCGGCGAGCGACCAGCGCACTCCGCCGTGCCGGCCGACGACGGCGGGCTCGTCGCTCACCGCGAGGACCGCCGCGAAGCCGACGCCGAAGCGGCCGACGGCGGACTCGTGGCCCTCGCGCTTGGCGGAGGCCCGCAGGGTGCTCAGGGACTCGACGCCGGTCGCGTCCAGGGGCGCGCCGGTGTTCGCGGCGGCGAGCACGGCGGGCGCGTCGCCGGAGCCGGGCCGCAGGGTCAGCCGGAGCCTGCCGGAGACGCCCGCGCGGGCGGCGGCGTCGGCGGCGTTCTGCGCGAGCTCGACGACGAGCCGGTCGCGGTACCCGCCGAGGGCGAGGTCCTCTTCGGCGTTGGCGTCCTCACGGAAGCGGGCCGGACTGGCCCCCCACGCGTCGAGCACCCCGCGCCGCAGCCGCGCCGTCCCGAACGGGTCGGCCCACTCGGTCGTCCTGACGCTCACGCTGTGACTCCGCTCTCTCCGGTTTACCGCGATGCCTTGCGTCTACCGCGATGCCTGTGCGCCGAAGGTACCTCCTGAGAGGGGCTGCCGGGGCCGCGCGCCGGACCGATCTCTTCCGCCCGGCGGGGGTGAGGGGCGAGGGCGCGCGGGGGGACTTACGGAGGGCGTTCGGCGAGCTCGTGGGCAGACCTGCCGTCGAACTGCGGGGGACCTCCGGCGCGGGCCGGGGTCCCCTGACGAGCAGCCGATCCTGCGAGCAGCCCGATCTACGCGGGGCCGAACCTGCGCGCGGTCCAGTCTGCGAGCAGGTTCGATCCGCGCGCGGCCCTGCGTGCCGCCGAGCCTGCCAGCAGCCCCATCCGCGTACGACCGAGCTTGCGAGCAGCCGAATCCGCGCGGCCCCACCTGCGAGCAGCCCAGACTGCGTACGGCCGAACCTGCCAGCAGCCCCATCCGCACGCGGCCCTGCGAGCCGGCGAACCTGCGCAGGGCCCGAACGGCGAGCCGCCGAGCCTGCCGCCGGCCCGATCCGCGTACGACCGAGCCCGCAGGCCGCCGAGTGCGCCCCCGTCGGCTACGAGTGGCCGAGGTCCTCCGACGCCGTGTCCGCGGGCTCCGGCACCGAGCCGCCGTCGCGCGGCGGGCGCAGCGGGAACTCGTCCGCGCCCATCGAGTCCAGCACCGGCGGCGCCGGCGTCGGCGGCTTCGGCATGACGGCCGCCTCGGAGTGCCCGCCGCAGCCATACGTCAGCGAGACCACGCGCCCGTCCGCCGGCGAGAACTCATTGGCGCACACGCCGAACGCCTGCCGCAGCGAGCCCGCCATCGGAACGAGGAACCCGCAGGTCACACAGGCTGCCGGGGCTGCCTGGGCCATCGGGGTCTTCGCGCCGAAGGACTCCTCCCAGCGGTCTGCGGCGACGTGCAGGCCGTACCGGGACAGCACGCGGGCCCGGCGCATGCCGAGCTCCTCGGCCACCGACGCGATGGCGCCGCGGCCGTTGTCGATCGCGGAGTCCGCGGTCCTGCGGTCGGTGAGCTCGGCGTCCTCCGCCTCGACCCGTTCGACCAGATCGTGGGAGGGCTCGGCGACCACCGAGTTCGGCGGGGGCACGTCCTCGCCGGTGAAGCCCGGCTCCAGGCGCAGATCCTCCGCCTCGGTGGGCAGCAGATCGCCGGGGCCCATGTCGCCGGGCCGCAGCCGCTCGCTCCAGGGCACCCACTCGGGGGCCAGCAGCGCGTCGGGGCCGGGCAGCAGGACGGTTTCGTCGAGCGTGACGAGTTTCGCGCGGGAGGCCCGCGCGACGGTCACGGCCCAGCGCCAGCCCCGGTAGCCGATCTCTTTGCACTCGAAGAAGTGGGTGACCACACGGTCGCCCTCAGAGACCGTGCCCACATGCTCGCCGATCACCCCCGGGGCCGCGGCCTCCTCGGCCGCCGCCCGGGCGAGGTCTACCGCCTCGGCGCACAGGCGGTCAGGGGTACGGCTTCGCGTCGTCGCAGCACTCACAGGTCTCGCTTCTCTCCTACGCCGTCTCACGGGTGCGCCGGCCGATACCGAGGTACGAGAGTCGCGGACGGAGCGGACCTGAGGGCCGCATCGACGTACGCGCCCGTACCAACCTGTCTCGGGCACACCTACCGTCATCCATTCTGCGGGATGCCGAAGAGGCGCGCGGCCGAGAACAACCGCCGGTGGCGCGCTACGCACGCTACCCCCTCTGCGACTTCCCGCCCACATGCCTGCCCCAACAAGAGACGAACACGCCGCGTCCACCGGGGCGAACACGCCGCATCACGGTTCGCCTCGCCTGGGCTTGGGGCACTATGACGGGGTGGCAGCCGCGAGGTCGTCCGACGAGACCGGGTCGCTCGGCAGAGCGGGCAGGGCGGTGGGCCGCGCCCTG
Organism: Streptomyces sp. NPDC051907; assembly: GCF_040681075.1. Lineage (NCBI taxonomy): Bacteria > Bacillati > Actinomycetota > Actinomycetes > Kitasatosporales > Streptomycetaceae > Streptomyces > Streptomyces sp. NPDC051907. The sequence continues at coordinate 47,375 of NZ_JBFAYB010000053.1, forward strand.
CATCTTCCCTTCACGGGGACGGCACGAGGTATCCGAAAAGCGACCCACGCGCACGGGGCGGGCGAGTCGGGGCTCGGCAAGCTGATCGAGCTCCACGCGGTCAACGGCGCGGGCGACGTGATGATCACGGTCGCACTCGCGTCCACGGTCTTCTTCTCCGTGCCGACGGACGAGGCGCGAGGGCGGGTCGCGCTGTATCTGGGCATCACGATGCTGCCGTTCACCCTCCTCGCGCCGGTGATCGGCCCGCTGCTGGACCGGATCCCGCACGGCCGCAGGGCGGCGATGGCGGGCGCGATGCTGACGCGCGCGGCGCTGGCAGTGACGATGTCCGGCGCGGTGGCGACGGGCGGGCTCCAGCTGTATCCGGCGGCGCTGGGCGTATTGGTGGCCTCGAAGGCGTACGGCGTGGTGCGCAGCGCCGTCGTGCCACGACTGCTGCCGCCGGGGTTCTCCCTGGTGAAGGCGAACTCCCGGGTGACGCTGGCGGGCCTGCTGGCGACCGGCATCGCCGCGCCCATCGGCATCGGGCTGCAGAAGATCGGGCCGCAGTGGCCGCTGTACGGGGCGTGCGCGCTGTTTCTGCTCGGGACGTACTGGGCGTTCACATTGCCGCACAAGGTGGACTCCGCGAAGGGGGAGACCAAGGCGCACATGCTGACGCACGGCGAGAAGAAGCCGTCGCTGCGCACGGTCGGGCCCTCGGTGCTGCACGGCCTCCAGGCGAACGCGGCCTTCCGCGGGCTGTCCGGCTTCCTGATCTTCTTCCTCGCGTTCCTGCTGCGGGAGCATCCGCTGGCGGGCCAGAGCGCGGCGGTCTCGCTGGGCATCGTCGGCGTGGCGGCGGGCGTGGGCAACGCGCTGGGCACGGCGGTGGGGGCGTGGCTGAAGGCCCGCGGCCCAGAGATGATCATCGTGACGGTGCTGGCGCTGGTGCTGGGGGCGGCGATCACGGCGGCGGTGTTCTTCGGCGCGGGGATGGTGGCGGTGCTGAGCGCGACGGCGGGCTTCTCGCAGGCGCTGGCGAAGCTGTCGCTGGACGCGCTGATCCAGCGGGACGTCCCGGAGCAGGTGCGTACGTCGGCGTTCGCGCGGTCGGAGACGCTGCTGCAGATGTCGTGGGTGGCGGGCGGCGCGATCGGGATCGCGCTGCCGTTGAACGGCACGCTGGGCATGGCGGTGGGCGCGGGAATCATCGCCACGGGCGCGCTGGCCTCGGCCCGCGGGCTCCTGGGAGCGGCCCGCAGGGGCGGCCGCCCCCGGTCGAGGGTGGCGTAGGGCCCCGCCGTACCCTGCCGTCCGCCCGCCGTCCCCCTCGGTCCGCTGCGGGCAGCCTCGGTCCGCTGCGAGCAAGCCCGGTCCGTTCCGGGCAGGCTCGGTCCGGCTCGGTCCGTCCTGAGCAGGCGATTCGGAGGGGGCAGGTGGGCTAACCGGGGGCCGCTGCGCGCTGCCACGCCGTACCCCCGCGTGGCGTGGCCGTACGGGACCGATAGCCTTCGGGCCATGACCGTTGCGTTCTTCTCGGGCAAGCGCCGCCGGGCCGCTGCCGCTCTGGGTGCCGTCTGTTCCGGGCTCCTGGTTCTCTCCGCCTGTGACAAGCCGACGCCGCTCGCGACCGTGACCGTCGGGACCGACACCGTGACCACCGAGGCGGCCTGCTACAACGACGGCGAGCCGATCAAGGAGTCGCTGCTCCAGGGCTGCCTGACCGAGAAGCCCGCCAAGACCATCAAGGTCGCCATGGACGACAAGGTCCGCATGGGCGTCGACCCGGAGATCGCCGAGAACGGCTGGACGCTCCTCTTCGGCGGACAGCCCGTCGAGCAGGAGCCGTACCACAAGACCTACCGGACCGTCCCCGGCAACGCCTTCTTCTCCTCCGCGACCGGCGAGCCGACCAACAAGACCGCCGTGTCCATCATGGAGACCGACGGCAAGAAGGTCATCGGCATCTGGCACTTCCAGTTCGAGAAGGAGTCCTGACCTTCCAGGACCCGGAGGGCCGTGCTGTGCGCGTACTGGTCGTGACGGCGGTGGCGGCGGAGTCCGACTCCGCCGCCGCGGGGCTCGCCGACGGCGCGAGCGCGGCCGTGGACACGCAGGTGCTCGCCGCCGGCGTCGGCCCGGCCGCCGCCGCTGCCCGCACCGCCGCCGCCCTGACCGCCGCGCTCGCCACCGCGCCGTACGACCTCGTCGTCTCCGCCGGCATCGGCGGCGGCTTCCAGCCCCACGCCCCCCTCGGCGCCCTCGTCGTCGCCGAGTCCATCGTCGCCGCCGACCTCGGCGCCGAGACCTCCGACGGGTATCTCGCCGTCGAAGAGCTCGGCTTCGGCCGCTCCGTGCACCACCCGCCGGCCGCGCTCTCCGCGCGCGTCGCCAAGACGCTGGACGCCGTGTACGCGCCCGTTCTGACCGTCTCCACCGTCACCGGCACCGCCGCCCGCGCCGCCGAGCTCGCCCGACGTCATCCCCGTGCCGCCGCCGAGGCGATGGAGGGCTTCGGCGTCGCCGAGGCCGCCGCCGCCCACAGCGTGCCCGTTCTCGAGATCCGCGCGGTCTCCAACGCCGTCGGCCCGCGCGACCGCGCCGCCTGGCGCGTCGGGGAGGCGCTCGGCGCCCTGCGGCACGCCTTCCAGCTGCTCGCCCCCGTCTTCGAGGAGACGCCGTGACCTTGCAGATCGCGTACTCGCCCTGCCCGAACGACACCTTCGTCTTCGAGGCGTGGGCGCATGGACGGGTCCCCGGCGCGCCTCCCGTCCACGTCACCTTCGCCGACATCGACGTCACCAACGGCATGGCGGAGCGCGGCGAGCTCGACATCCTGAAGGTGTCGTACGCCGTGCTGCCCTGGGTCCTCGACGAGTACACGCTGCTGCCCTGCGGCGGCGCGCTCGGCCGCGGCTGCGGGCCGCTCGTGCTGACCCGCGAGCCGGGCGTCGACCTCGCAGGGAAGACCGTCGCCGTGCCGAGCGAGCGCTCGACGGCGTATCTGCTCTTCCGGCTGTGGGCCGCGGCCGCCGTCCCCTCGGAGGTCGGCGAGATCGTGGTGATGCCGTTCCACGAGATCATGCCGGCCGTGCGCGACGGCAAGGTCGACGCCGGACTGGTCATCCACGAGGCCCGGTTCACGTACCAGAGCTACGGGCTGCACTGTCTCGCCGACATGGGCGAGCACTGGGAGGACACGACCGGTCTCCCCATCCCGCTCGGCGCGATCATCGCCAAGCGGTCGCTCGGGGCGGACCGGCTGCGACGGTTGGCCGAAAGTATTCGTACGTCGGTCCGGATGGCCTGGGACGATCCGCAGGCTTCCCGTCCCTATGTGCTCGAGCACGCCCAGGAGATGGACCCGGCCGTGGCCGACCAGCACATCGGGCTGTACGTCAACGAGTTCACGGCCGACCTCGGCGACGCCGGATACGCGGCGGTGCGGGGGCTGCTGACACGCGCCGCGGCCGAGGGGCTCGTACCGCCCCTCGGCCGCGATGCGCTCAATTTCGTCTAGGCGAAGCGACCGGTTCGTGCCGATTTACGCTGGGTCATATCGGGCCGTACCGGTCTATTTCGGACTAGACGTCCAGCTGGTCGGCCACCGCGCGCAGCAGACCCGCGATCTTCTTGCCGTGCACCTTGTCGGGGTAACGGCCGCGCTCCAGCATCGGCGTGATGTTCTCCAGCAGGGTCGTCAGATCCTGCACGATGGACGCCAGCTCGTCCGGCTTGCGCCGCTGGGCCGCCGCCACGGACGGGGTCGGGTCGAGAACCGTCACTGAAAGGGCCTGGTCACCGCGCTGGCCCGCCACCACGCCGAACTCCACGCGCTGGCCCGGCTTGAGCGCCTCGACTCCTGCGGGGAGCACCGACGAGTGAACGAAGACGTCGCCGCCGTCGTCGCGGGAGAGAAAGCCGAAGCCCTTCTCGCTGTTGAACCACTTGACCTTGCCGGTAGGCACGTCTGTCCTCGTCCTCGTACTCGTTGGGGCGCTGGGGCACCGGAACTTGGGCGCCGAAAAAACGGCTCTGGATAGCACTACAGCGGGTCTTCGTCGACCCGCCATCCCCAAGGCTAATGGTCTAGGGGCTGGTGACAAGACGTCGCCGAACGGTTCCTCCGCGCAGGGAACTACCCTGGCCGGATGACTGCTACTCCTCCCGCCCCCGGCGACGGCCTGGTGCGCGTCGGCGCGATCGTCTTCATCGTCGGCGCGGTCGCCACACTGGTCACGGTGGCCCCGCTGTTCCTCGGCACCGAGCCGTTCCCGCCGCTCGCCTACGCGGTGTGCATGCTGATGGGAGTCGGCTTCGTGATCGCCGCGGCGGGGGTGCTGCGGTCGATCGCGGCGCAGCGACGTCAGGCGAAGTCGGCGGTGTAGCGCTATAGCGCTGTAGCGGCGGCGTAGCGCTATAGCGACGCGGAGATGTCAGGCCGAGGCGGCGGTGTAGTCGCGCAGCCACTCGGGGAACGCGGTCAGATCGTCCAGGATCACGTCCGCGCCGGCCGCCCGCAGCTCGTCCGCGTCGCACGGCCCGGTGGGCACGGCGACGGAGAGCGCCTCGGCGGCGCGCGCGCCGCGCACGTCGCCGGTGTGGTCGCCGACGTACACGCTCGCGCCGTGCTCGCGCAGCGCCTCCGCCTTGGCCTCAGCCCAGAGCCAGCCGATGACCTCGTCCGGCTCTATGCCGAGGTGGGCGAGGTGGAGCTTGGCGTTCGGCTCGTGCTTGGCGGTGACGACGATCGCGCGCCCGCCGACGGCCTGCACGGCGGTGACGGCCTCACGGGCGCCGGGGAGGGCGGGGGTCGGGGCGACGGCGTACGCGGGGTAGAGCGAGCGGTACAGATCGCCCATCTCCTGGACCTGCTCGGCGGGGAACCACAGCGCCAGCTCCTGCTCCAGCGGCGGGCCGAGCCGGGTGACGGCGAGGTCGGCGTCGATCCACACCCCGGTCTGCGCGGTGAGGGCCCGGTAGGCGGCGTGGATGCCGGGGCGCGAGTCGATCAGCGTCATGTCGAGGTCGAATCCGACGGTCAGGGTGCGCGAAGCCGGGTGGGATGCCATGGGCCCATTGTGCCGGGGCCGGCGCGGGGGGCGGAGGGCCGGGTTCCAGGGCGGGGGGGGCGGAGGGCCGCGCCCGGGGGGGGCGAGGGTCGGGCTCTGAGGGCCGAGGGCCCGGGCCTCGGGGACGAGGGCCGGGCCCCTGCGGCCGCAGGCCGCACCCCGGAGACCAAGCGCCGCCCTCCGGGAGCCGAAGACCCGGGCCCGGGGGTGGCCCAGGGTCCGGAGCCGGAGACCGAGAGCTGGCCCGGGGGAGAGCCGAACCGGAGCCGCCCTGCGGGCCAAAGGCCGGTTCTGGGAACCAAGCACCGGGCCCAGGGGGTCCATGGCCCGTGCCCGAGGGCCGAAGGCCGCGCCCGGGCGCGGAAGGCCCAGACCCTGGAGACCGAGAGCCGCGCCCCGGAGACCGAAGACCCGGACCCAGGAGCCCAAGGCCCGGACCCGGAGACCGAAGCCTTGAGCTCTGGGAGCCGAAGGCCGCCCCCAGGAGCCCAAGGCCGGGCCCGGAAACCGAGAGCCGCGCCCCTGCGGCCGCAGACCGCACCCCGGAGACCGAGCGCCGCCCTCCGGGAGCCGAAGACCGCGCCTGGGGGCCCAAGACCCAGACCCGAGGGTGGCCCAGGGACCCGGAGCCGGAGACCGAGAGCTGGCCCGGGGGAGAGCCGAACCGGAGCCGACGGCCCGGCCCCGAGGCCGGGCCCTGAGGGCCAAAGGCCCCGGTTCTGGGAACCGAGCACCGGGCCCAGGGGGCCCAAGGTCGGCCCCAAAGGCCCAAGTCCCGGGCGCTGGAGACCGAGAGCCGCGCCTCGGGAGCCCAACGCCCGCGCCCCGGAGACCGAAGGCCGCGTCCGGGGGCCAAAGACCCGCGCCCCAGGGGCCTAAGTCCGTCCCGGAGGCCGAAGACCACACCCCCGCACCCCACACACCGCCCCCTCCCCCGCCAAACCTTCCGCCCGTCGATTGGCGCGTACTGGCTGCTCCACCCGGCCCCGCCGTCGTATCGGCGGAGCGCCTACCGTCGGCTGGCGGGGCGCCCGGCCCCACCCGCCAACCCCCAGTAAAACCAAGGAAGATGGCACATCTGTGCGATCATTCCCGATGGGATGTCCATTCAGTGACGGCGTGAGCGGACTAGGGGGAAGCGGTGTCGTTGCGTGATCTCGTCCACGACGAAACAGTCGCGTCGATGTCTCGTTCGGAGCGGTTGGCGGCGCTGCGTTCTGCGCGTCTGTACTTCCAACGCCCCGACGAGCCCGGCTTCTTCGTCTGCGAGACGGAGGAAGGGCCGGTCGTCCCGGTCTTCACCTCCTGGGAAGCACTCGGACTGTTCGCCGGGCCCTGTGCATGGGCTTCCACGACCGTCGAGGACCTCGTGGAGCTACTGCCCGAGGGGGTGCGCGCGCTGGTGGATCCGCTGGGGCCGCGGGCGTTCGTGCTGAACGCGGAAGCACTCGAGACCACGGACACGCAGGGGGAGCGCGATGGCGGAGCCTGACAAGGCGGATGCGAGCTGGGGGCCGGGCGACGGCTACAAGATCGAGATCGCCTCGGTGCGCGCCGTACTGACGCCGCTGGAGGAGTCCATGGTGGCCGCGCGCGACATCAAGCGCGACTGGAAGGGAATGTCCTCGCAGATCGCGAACTCGGCCGACTTCGACGTCTACGACGCGACCGACAAGATGCTCTCGTCGTGGGGCTTCGGCATGGGGCAGGTGGCCGAGTACACGGACACGGTGGTGGCGACGCTCCGGCAGGTCCTCGCCGCCTACGTACTGGCCGATCTGCTGCGCATCAAGGACTTCTCGCCGACCGCGGCCAACATGGCCAAGCTGCCGTTCGGCGAGCGCGGTCTGAAGGCGTGGCAGGAGGGGTCCCGGCCGAAGTTCGATCCGCCGCCCGAGATCTATCAGGAGCCGTGGCTGGACGACGGCGACTCCGGAACCTACCAGGACGTGCCCAGAAACCCCCGCCTGCGCCATGACGGCGTCTGGGAGGTCGACGGCGGGTCGAAGGGAACGATCGCATGACGAGCCGCGATGCGATGAACAGCGGCGGGGCCGAGCGCATACCGCCCCAGGCCAAGCCCAGCGACGTCATCTACGGCAACGCGGAGCACGTCGACGGCCTCGCCCTCAAACTCCTCGCCTACGCGGGCGCGTTCAAGGACGGGATGGACAAGCTGTCCGACCTGTCCCTGATGAACTGGACCGGGGCCGGCGCGGAGGGGTTCCAGGACGCGACCAAGAAGCTCCCCCGGGACCTGGAGTCCGCGCAGAAGTACTTCGAGTCCGCCGGCAAGGCCCTGGACTCCTACGCCTACAAGCTGCGCTCGGTCCACACCCGCGTCCGGCCGATCATCGACGACGCCGACGAGGCGCGGGCGACCTCCAAGAGCTACTGGAAGCGCGTCACCGACTACAACGCCGCCCTGGACCGGAAAGACGATCCGCTGCCGGAGCGCCCGCCGGAGAACGATCCCGGCCTCGCCGCGCTGAACGCCTGCTACGCCCGCCTGGACAAGCTGGAGAGCGAGCTGCAGACCGTCATCGACGCGGCCAAGCGCCAGCTCGACAAGGCGGCCGAGGAAGCCCCCGACAAGCCCCCGCCCCCCAAGGGGTGGGACAAGTTCAAGAAGGGGTTCGGCGACTTCCTCGGCGGAGCGGGCGACACCCTGTACGACTGGAACGAGAGCTTCGAAGGCCTCGTCCGCGACGGGCCCGACGGCATCGGCCTGCATCTGGCGGGCATGGTGGACGGCGCCTCCTACGCCGCCCACCACCCCCAGGAGTTCGCCAAGGCCGTCGTCAACTGGGACGAATGGCAGCGCAACCCCGCCCGCGCGGCGGGCATGCTCACCCCCGAGCTCCTCCTCGCTCTCGCCAGCGGCGGCGCCGGCGCGATGCGGCGCGGCGGCTCGGCGGCCGTGGACGCCGCGAAGCGCCTGACCAACCGGGAGCAGGGGCTGCGCAGGGACGGCAGCGCCCGCGACCGCACGGACAGCGAACCGGACATGAACACGACGCCCAACGAGGAGCGTCCCACGGCCGGCGAGCCGATCGACGTGGCGACCGGCGAGATGATCATGTCCGCCACCGACGTCACCCTGCCCGGCGCCCTGCCGGTCGTCCTGGAGCGGCACTACGTGTCCGGGCACCCGTGCGGGGGCTGGTTCGGCCCCACCTGGGCGGGCACGCTGGACCAGCGCCTGGAGATCGACGGGAAGGGCGTCGTCTACGTCACGGACGGCGGCATGCTGCTGACGTATCCGGTGCCGACGCCCGATGCGGCGACGATGCCCACCTCCGGCCCCCGTTGGCCGCTGTACTGGGACGGTCAGCCCGACGGCGCCTTCCGCATCCTCGTACCGGAGCGGAACCGCACCCTCCACTTCGCCCCGCTGCCCGTGGGCGGCCGCGAGCTGGCCCTGACCGCGATCACCGACCGCAACGGCGACGGCGACCGCATCGACATCGCCTACGACGCCCAGGGCGCGCCGAAGGAGATCACCCACTCCGGCGGCTACCGCATCGCCGTCGACACCGACCCCGAGCTGCTGCGGATCACAGCCCTGCGTCTCCTGCACGGCGAACGGCGCGGCGGCCAGAGCGGCGGCCAGAGCGGAGACCAGCCTGGCGAGCTGAGCGGCGAACGGCACGGCGAACAGCGCGAGCACAGCACCACCCTCACCTCCTTCGCGTACGACGCCGAAGGCAACCTCGCCGAGGTCGTCAACTCGACCGGCAAGCCGCTGCGCTACCGCTACGACGACGAACACCGCGTGACGTCGTGGACGGACCGCAACGGCACGACGTACGGCTATGTCTACGACCACCGGGGCCGCGTCCTGCGCGGCATCGGCCCGGACGGCATCCTGTCGGGCCGGATGCACTACGACACGGCCTCCCGCACCACCCGCTACACCGACTCGCAGGGCAACACCACCGCCTACGTGCGCAACGAGGCGTACAAGATCGTCGCGACCGTCGATCCGCTGGGGAACACCACCCGCACGGAGTGGGACGAGACCAACCGGCACCCCGTCGCCGTCACCGACCCCCTGGGCCGCACCACCCGCTACCGCTACGACGACCAGGGCCGGCTGACCGCCGTCGAGCGGCCCGACGGCACCGTGGCCGAGACCGTCTACGACGACCGCAGCCTGCCGCTGGAGACCCGGGAGGCGGGCGGCGCGGTGTGGCGCCACACCTATGACGACCGCGGCGCCCACACCTCCACCACCGACCCCAGCGGCGCCACCACGCACTACGGCTACAACAGTTCGGGCCACCTCACCTCCGTCACGGACCCGCTGGGCCACACCACCCGGTTCACCACGGACGCGGCGGGCCTCCCGATCGAGACGACCGACCCGCTGGGCCGCACCACGCGCATGCGCCGGGGCCCGCACGGCCAGGTCACCGCCGTCACCGACGCCCTGGGCCGGACCACGCGTCACGGCTGGACGATCGAGGGCATGCCCGCCTGGCGCGAGGGGCCGGACGGCGCCCGCGAGGTGTGGCAGTGGGACACCGAGGGCAACCTCGTCCGCCACACCGACGAAGCCGGGAACACGACCGCGTACACCTACACCTACTTCGACCAGCCCGCCACCAGGACCGATCCCGACGGCGCGCACTACGCCTTCGCCTACGACACCGAGCTGCGCCTGATCGGGGTCACCAACCCCCAGGGCAGGCAGTGGCGCTACGACTACGACGCGGCAGGCCGTCTGGTCGCGGAGACCGACTTCAACGGCGCCACCCGCACCTACGAACGCGACGCGGCAGGCCGCCTCACCGCCCAGACGAACGCGCTGGGCGAGACGCTGCGCTTCACCCTCGACGCGATCGGGCGCATGGTCGCCCAGCACGACGAGACCACCGGCGAGGTCACGACGTACGCGTACGACGCACGCGGCGCCCTGCTCCACGCGGCGAACGCGGACACCGAGCTGACCCGGCAGCACGACGCGGCCGGCCGCGTCCTCTCGGAGACGGTCAACGGCCGCGTCAGCGCCTACGCGTACGACGTCATGGGCCGACTGACCCAGCGCGTCACCCCCTCCGGCCTGCGCTCCCGGTGGACCCACGACCCCGCGGGCCGCCCCACCGCGCTGAGCAGCGGCGACGGGAGCATCTCCTTCGCCTACGACACGATCGGCCGCGAGACCGAGCGCCGCATCGGCGACGACACCACCCTCACGCAGACCTGGGACGAGGGCGACCGCCTCACCGCCCAGACCCTCGCCACCCGCCATGAGTCGGCGGCGGACCGGATCCTCCAGCACCGCACCTACGCCTACCGCCCCGACGGCTACCTCACCGAGATACGCGAGCTCACCACCGGAACGCGGCGGTTCGCACTGGACCCCGTGGGCCGGGTGACGGACGTCCAGGCACACGGCTGGAGCGAGAAGTACGCCTACGACTCGACGGGCAACCAGACCCACGCCGACGCGCCGCACCACCCCACGGCCGGAGAGCGGAGCTACGAGGGCGCGGTCCTGCGCCGGGCGGGCCGCACCTCCTACGAGCACGACGCCGCCGGCCGTCTGATCCGCAAGACCCGCAAGCTCCTCAACGGCCAGACCCGCACCTGGACCTACACCTGGAGCGCGGAGAACCGCCTCACCAAGGCCACGACTCCGGACGGCGGGGAGTGGACGTACGCCTACGACCCGCTGGGCCGCCGCATATCCAAGACCGGTCCGGACGGCACGCCCCTCGCCTTCACCTGGGACGGCACCTGCCTGGCCGAGCAGTACGCCTCGGACGGCACGGCGACGACATGGGACTACGCGCCGGGCACCCACCGCCCGGTGTCCCAGTCCACCCGCCAGACGCTCCAGCCCGGACCCGAGACCGGACTCGGGACGGGCCACTCGATCCTCGCCCTCGACGACGCCACCCCCCAGTCCGAGTACGACGCCCGCTTCCACGCGATCGTCACGGACCTGGTCGGCACGCCGATCGAGCTGGTCGCCTCCGACGGCGACCTCGCCTGGCAGTCCCGCACCACCCTCTGGGGCACCCCCCTGCCCGCCTCGGAGGGCGAGGTGGACTGCCCGCTCCGCTTCCCCGGCCAGTACGCGGACCCGGAGACCGGCCTCAACTACAACTACTTCCGGCACTACGACCCGGAGACCGCCCGCTACACCACACCGGACCCGCTCGGGCTGGTGCCGGCGCCCAACGCGCTGACGTATGTTCGCAACCCCCACACCTGGACTGACCACCTAGGACTCGCCGGGGAGCCGGAATGGGCCAATCCAGAGGATCTCAACTTCTCCCAGCGCACCGTCTCCCCGAACGACTACGTGGAGAAGATGCGCTCCGGGGAGTGGGACTGGACACGACCCGGAACAGCGTTGAAGGTCATGGAGGTAGACGGCCAACTGGTGTCGTACGACAACCGAAGGCTTGACGCTGCGCGCGAGGTGGGAAGGCCGGTCATCATCGAGCGAGTCGATCCGAACGCGGTCCACCCTGATTCGACGACCGGACGGACATGGGCGGAGCAGTTCAGAAGGCGCATGAATTCCGGGCGGAACAGAAACGAACTAGGCGAGCCAGTCCCCCCGACGGGGCTTCAGGAGAGGCCGGAGCACGTGCGCAACGGGAAGTGCAAGAACAAATGACCGCGATCGAACGCCTCTGGGAAGACTACGATCTTCCCAGCAGAGATTCACTCCACTTCGCCGACGGGCGCTCCTTCGACGTCGAGCTCGACTCCGACGCGCCGGGCGGTTTCAGGGTGCTCGACGCCTTCGACCTGGACGAGATGCTGAAAGACGATCCGTCATGGACGTCCTCGGTCGACGGGCGGGCCGTGGTGGACCTGGGAGAGAAGGGGCTCCTATGGGGCGGCGAGGGCTCGTACGGGTCAGACGGATTCGCCGCACGTCTGACCGCTGATCGTGCGCTGATCTGGGCGATCTTCTTCACGGAGTCCAATCCACTCAATCGGATCGAGCTGTCCGGAAACGTCGCCACGTTTTACTCGACCGCGGATATCACGATCACCGTCGACATCGACGATCCACGGACTCCCGTCTCCTGAGACGCCGAGGTCGTACGCGACGCCTGGGCTGGACCGCGCCTGGGCTGGGCCGCCGCAGCCGTCGCGTACGACCTCAGCGCCTGCGGGCGCGCCACACCAGGAAGAGCGCGGAGGCGATCGCCGCCGTGCGCACCACCCATGGCCACGTCCCCGTCAGCGCTTCGCGCATGCCGTCCTCGGCGATCGGCTCGCCCCAGCGGCCGTTGACGCGGCCCCAGAGCCAGACCACCCCGCCCGCCGCGGCCGCCCCGGGCAGGACGGCCACCGCCCACTTCGCCTCGGCGCGCGAGAGCCTGCGCGAGCCGTAGGCCAGCAGCCAGCCGAACGCCAGCGCCAGCCAGTAGCCGAACAGCGCGCCCGCGACCAGCAGGACCGCGGCGAGCAGCAGCAACGGGTTGGCCGGGCCGGTCCGTTCCGTCGGCTGGGCGCCGCGGCGGCGCAGCCGGGAGAGCCAACGGCGGGCGCCCGTGCGGGACTCGGACTCGCTGCCGTCGTCGGCGGACTCGTCGTAAGCGCCTTCGTACGTCCCGTCGCCGGCGCCCTCGTACTCCTCGTCGTACGCCTCGTCGTCCCCGTCGTCGTCCGCGTCCTTGAGGCTCTCGCGCCTCCTCTTCGCGGGCGGCTTCAGTATCTCCGGGATCTCCACCCCGCCCCGGAACCCGCCCACCGACTCGCCCGGCCCGAACTGCGCCTGTTCGAGCGGCCCGGGCTCGATCCGCCACCAGTCCGGCTCGTCGCCGGAGTCCCCCAGCTCGTCCGTCCCGGCCAGATGCGGCGGCGACGCGCCCTGCGCGGCCGTCGGCGGCCGCGGCGCCGCGGACTTGCGGGGGCGCGGAACCCGG